>JAADGA010000132.1 GCA_013152615.1 Alphaproteobacteria bacterium | reverse complement strand
TCGATATAAATGCCAACCCCGGGGTCAGTGGTAAACAGGAAGTCATTCTGGCCGACACCACGGATATAAATCATGACATTACTGCCGCTGCCGTTGCCGGTGGTGGCGTCCATCGAAACATTCGGCGCAAAATTACCAATATCAGTCAATTTGGTCAGGTTGCGGGCTTTCATCGCTTCGGCGTTGAAGGCGGTGACAGAGACCGGGATTGTCTGCAATCCTTCTTCTCTTTTCCGCGCGGTAACAATGATCTCTTCAAGCACATCATTCTTGTTAACCTTTGCTGATTTTTTATGGATTTTGCTTTTTGCCGGTTCTGCCTGTGCGGTCTGCACGGCCCATAATGATATACTGCCCAAACATACTGCCTTTAAAATGGCACATCGGTATTTTTTTCCCATTCCTGAAGACTCATTATCTCTCTGTATTGACATGGATTATCTCTCCCTATAAGTGAAAATTCTGGTTTTTATTGTTAAATCCACTATGATCAATATCAGGGAGCCATTATATAGAGGAAAATACTCATTTCCTCCCATAAGAAAAATTAGCTATAATAGGCGGGCTTCAGGGTTGAAATCCGGGAACCCGGAGGTGGGTGCCAAAGGTGGTTACCAGAAACAGGTGCCACAAGTGGGTACCAAAGGTGGTTTCCGGAAATAATTGAAAACCTGTTACTTTCAATCAGAAAGGCATGTTTGTTTTGAACCAGTATAATATGCTCAGTGCAAATGATATTGATGACGTCGTGAAATTGGGGAACGAACTGGTATCATGTCAAAATTTTGAGACTTTTAAAGATGAAACTTTAGAAGATCTTACCCGCTTTCTCGGTGCGGAAACCGGTGTCCTGCTGAGCATTGGCATTAAAAACAAGATGAATATCGGCTTTAACTGCTCCTTCGGCGTGTCCCAGAGAATGCACAAGGATTACGTCAACGGTTTTTTTGTGAAAGACCCGGCGGTAACATTATTATTTGACCGGAAATCCAGATGTTACCTTGGCCATCCTGAAATATCCCGGGTCATCCTTCTGGAAAATCATATTGACTATAATAATTTTACCGGCGGCTTCTTTTACAATACTTTCCTGCGTCCGCTTGGTATTCATCATCTGATGCTGATGAGAATCGCCCTGAGGTCTGATGAGGACAATAACCTGCTGATCGGGCTGCATCGCCCCAAAGGCAAGGGCGGCTTCTCCGACAGGAGCCTGGCCAAGGCGAAACTTCTGGTGCCGACGTTACAGGGGGCAATGGGAAATCTGACCTCACGCGCCCTGCTCAATGAACGCCAGAGCATTATCCAGAGTCTGGGCGAAGACATGCATAACGCCGGGCTGATGATAGTGAATGAAAAAATGGATATCCTCTATCAGTCAAGCCTGCTGAGACAGCATTTCAGCCAGACAACACCGGATAGTTCCGCCTCATCCCTGCCGCCGGAAATTTTTCAGACCTGTCAGGAGATGAAAAACAGTTTTTCCCGGGACCGGACGAGCTGCCACCGTCAGATCTGTTTGAATGACCATGCGCTGACCTGTGACATAAAAGCTGTTACGACGGAGAATATGAACGACGGCCTGCGGTTCATTATCTATAGCTCCGTCGCCACTGACTTCAGGGTCAATGATCAGGTTATGGAACGCTGTCATCTGACCGGTCGTGAAAAGGATATTGCCCGCCAGATCACCCTCGGCCTGACCAATATCCAGATTGCCGAAAAACTGGGGATCAGCATCCGAACCGTTGAAAATCATTTATGTGCCATCTATCCCAAACTGAAAGTGCGCAACCGGACCAGCCTTACCCACGTTCTTTCCCGGGGCTTTAGCCGATAAATCAGCAATAACCGATAAATCAGCAATAACCGATAAATCAGCAATCCCTAACAGAAAAAATCCGTTAATATCTCATTGACTTTTTCGGGGCGTTCCATGTGTGGCATATGCCCGGCCTGCTTTAAGCGGTGGGTCGTAACCTTGTCCCCGGTGATAATACCGGGCTCCGTCCCGCAAATAATCTTGTCATCCTCCCCCGCTATCAGGCAAATCGGCATGGGCAGCCGGTCAATATCGGCGGGATCAAAGATAACTGTTTTGAACAGGTCCGCCGCGGCAATCATATCCAGCACGGTGGCAACGCCGTCAAGACGCTTGTATTTTACCATATCATTAACCAGATTGGCCGTGACCAGCTGCTCATCCGAAAATAACAGTTGCAGCACCGGTTTAAGCTGTTTACGGGTGCGGGCCTGAATAAAACCGGTGACATAATCAGGATTTACCGCCCGCCCGACCAAGGCCGGACAAATCAATGCCAGCCGGTCCACCCGGTCCGGGTTATTGATCGCATAATGCAGTGCCACCGCCGCCCCCAGTGAATGACCGCCAAGAGCAACCCTGTCAAGACCAAGGGCCGCGATAAAATCGCCAACAACCGCCGCCAGCCCTGTGATCGAGCCATCGGTAATATTTTTTGACGACCGGCCATGCCCGGGCAGATCAAGGGCGATGACCCGGCGATTTTCGCCAAGCTTTGCCATGTTAAACAGCCAATTGTTACCATCACCGCCAAAGCCATGAATCAACACCACCGGGGCGAGGTCCGGATTGCGGTCACCGGGCCCAACCTCCAGATAAGAAATTTCCATATCATTCAGGGACAGCTGACCCGATAGCGGCAGCGTAGCCCCATCGCCCGCATCATCCGCCTGATCCTTTACCTCAAAGCCCGCAACGAAGGCATCAATATCGTCGTCACTGTCGCTATCTGCCGCCAGCACCGCCAGCAGCGCCACCACCGGCAGCATTTCCCCCTCTTTTGCGATAATCCGCCGCAGCCTGCCGGCTACGGCGGCTTCAACCGGGCCGGCAATCTTGCTGGTTTCGATTTCGGCAATTTCCTGACCGACGGTGATATCGTCTCCGGGGGCAACATGCCACTGGATCAGCTCGCCTTCATTCATTGATAGCCCCCATTTCGGGACGGTAACAGCTTTCAGAGTCATGATTTTATCTTTATTTCAATATGTTACGGGCAGCCGCAACAACCGAGTCTGCGCTCGGCACATAGGCATCCTCGAGCGGCGGCGAAAAGGGAACCGGGGTATGAGGCGGGGTCAGCTGAATGATCGGTGCCTTCAGGTGATCAAAGGCCTTTGCCACCACCAGACCGGCAATGTCCGCCGCCATACCGCAACGCGCCGCGGATTCATCAACAACGATCAGACGACCGGTATGGGCCACCGAATCAAGAATGGTTTCCTCATCCAGTGGTGACGTGGTTCTGGGGTCAATGACCTCAACCGATATGCCGTCATCCGCAAGTTTTTTCGCCGCTGCTTCGGCAATATGAACCATTCTCGAAAAGGCAACAATCGTAATATCATCACCGTCGCGAACCACATTGGCCTCACCAAACGGGATGGCATAGCTTTCATCGGGAACCTCGCAGGCATGATCATAAAGCAGCTTGTTTTCAAAGAAAATAACCGGATCATCATCGCGGATTGCCTCAATCAGCAAGCCCTTGGCATCATAGGCATTGGACGGCAGCACGCATTTAAGGCCGGGAACCGAAGTAAACATATGATAAAGGCACTGGGAATGCTGGGCCGCGGTGCGCATCCCCGCCCCGATAGTCGTGCGAATAACCATCGGAGTTCTGGTCTTGCCACCGAACATATAGCGAAATTTGGCGGCCTGATTGAATATCTGATCAAAACACACCCCCATAAAATCGACAAACATCAGCTCGGCCACCGGTCTGAGGCCGGTCGCCGCCGCCCCGGCCGCGGCACCCATGATGGCTGATTCCGTTATCGGGGTATCAATAACCCGACGGGAGCCAAAATCGCCGATCAGCCCTTTGGTCACCCCGAGCGGACCGCCGTAAGCGTCAATAATTCCCGTTCCGCCCTGCCCACCGGCAACATCTTCACCAAGAATTATAACCCGGTTATCGCGGCCCATTTCCTGTCGTAATGCGTCATTAAGGGCTTGGCGAATAGTTTTTTGTGTCATTGTCGGCACCTTTGGCAGTTAATATTTGGCAGTTAATAAGAGACATAAACGTCGGTCAACAGGTCATCAACCGTGGGAAAATCGGCACCGCGTGCGCTAGCGACAGCGCTATCAATCAATCCGGATACCTCGTGATCAATCTGATCCAGTGCGCGGACATCAACCAGATTGCGGGCGGCGGATTGCGCCCGAAAAATTTTCAGGCAGTCTGCGGATTCTCTTATTTGCGCCAGCTCTTCTGCGGATCGGTAGGCCTGCGGATCACCCTCGAAATGGCCGTAAAACCGCATGGCCGAGGCCTCAATCGCACTTGGCCCCTGTCCGGCGCGCGCCCGGTCAATGGCTTCTCCGGCAGCGGCCTCCACGGCGAAAAAATCGGTGCCATCCACAGCGACCGCTGGCAGGCCGAAACCCGCGGCCCGGTCGGCAATGCTCTTGGCCCCGACGGCATAATCACAGCCGGTTCCTTCGCCGTAACCATTATTTTCGAAGACAAAAACCACCGGCAACTGCAACACAACCGCCATATTCATCGCCTCGAAAGTTGTTCCCTGATTGGAGGCACCATCGCCGGAAAAAGCAACCGCAACCCCGTCGGTTTCCATCACTTTCGCCGTCAGCGCCGCGCCGACAACCAGCGGCGGATTACCGCCGACAATAGCATTGGCTCCAAGCATGCCCTTGGCAAAATCGGCGATATGCATTGACCCGCCCTTACCGGCGCAAAGGCCACCCTTTCTGCCGTAAATCTCCAGCATCATCGCCGCGACATCACAGCCCTTGGCGATACTGTGGCCGTGGCCCCTGTGGGTGCTGCCGATATAATCACTATCCCTCAGATGCAGACAGACCCCGGTGGCCACCGCCTCCTGACCGGCATAGAGATGGACGAATCCCGGGATTTCCCCGGTGGTGTTTTCAATATGGATACGCTCTTCAAATTCACGGATGGTTTTCATTCGGCGATAGGCATCAAGTATCTGATGTTTAGCAAGCCCCATTACCACCCCCCTGTCGAAAAAAAATACCGTGGCCTTCCCTGTTT
>JAADGA010000131.1:5085-5661 GCA_013152615.1 Alphaproteobacteria bacterium | reverse complement strand
CGCTCAGATCCGACTGGCCTTTGGCATCATTTTTCGGGCTCAGGGCGACGCCGAGCGGCGCCAGCAATTTCGCCAGCGCGCGGATATTGTTGAGCGCTGACGGCCCGACCCCCGGAATCATCTGGTAAATCCGTCCAGTGCCAAAATCCCATTCTGCACCAATAACATGATGCTTCAGGTCATTGTTGTGGGCCTTGACATATTGTTTGACCCCGACCAGACCCTCTTCCTCGGCCGCAAACAGGATCACCCGGATGGAGCGCCGGGGCCGCCGGGGCAGGCTGGCAATATAATGGGCCGCCGCCAGGGTAACGCCGACGCCAATGCCGTCATCCATCGCCCCGGTGCCAACGTCCCAACTGTCGAGATGGGCCGCCATCACCACATAGTCATTCGGGTTGGTGCGACCGGTAATCTCGCCGATAACATTGGCGGTGGTGACGACAACATTATCCTGACGTTTTGCGGTGAGTTTTAAAAACACCGTCACCGGTTTGCCGCGGGCGATCTCTTGTTGCAGGATATCCGCATCCGGATTGGACAGGGCAGCGGCGGGAATTTTTGCGACCCGGGCCG
>JAADGA010000131.1:0-5077 GCA_013152615.1 Alphaproteobacteria bacterium | reverse complement strand
GCATAATCAAGCATGCCGGTATGGCCGAGCCGGTTATTATCGGTGCCGACCGAGCGGATGAGCAGGGCAAGGGCGCCTTTTTCGGCGGCAACGCTTGGTCCTTTGACCCGGCTTTTGACCGCCGGGCGATAGCCGGAGCCGTCAATTTTACGCGCCATGCGGAATGAAACGAAGGCAATCCTGCCCTTGAGACTGCCGGGAGCGGCGGCTTTAAGGGCAGCAAAATTCTTAAATTCCACCACCTTCGCCCGAATGCCGTCCTTCGGCGTACCGACACTGCCGCCGAGCGCAATCACCACCATTTTCTGGGGGTAAGGGGTCAAAATGCGGGCTTCGGCGGTGCCTCTGATCCATGCGCCTTTATGGCTGACCTTTTCGGTCCAGACCTTGTCAAAGCCGAGCTGTTTCATTTTGGCGACCGCCCAGGTGATGCTGTTGCGGTTGCCGGCGGTGCCGAGCCGTCGCGAACCGACCTCGGTGCTGAGAGATTCATCAATCCTATAGGCGAGATTAGATTTAAGTGCTGTTTGTTCGAGTTGTTTAATCTGGCTTAAATCCTGATCGGACAGGGGGCTGGCCGCAGCCGGTCCGGTGATCAACATTATCCCGATCACCAATTGTCCGGCGAATGAGGCTGTTTTCAGCTGAGTCATAACTATTATCCCTTATGGTAAAATTACTGGATTAGAAAATCTTTGGGTTAGAAAATCCCTGGGTTAGAAAATTACTGGGTTAGAAGATTATCGGGTGGTAAAATTATCGGGCCAGTTTTAACCAAGCCGCGGCCGAAAGCAATATGATTTTACATCTAAACAATATTGCGACGCAGCATCTTGCCACGGATAAGAATAGAATATATAAACATGTTACAAAAATGATATGTACAAAGAAATAATATATCAAAAGCAGTAAGGAAATCCTCATATGACACCCGAGACCAGACCCCGCCGCAGTGTTCTCTATATGCCCGGCTCCAACCCGCGCGCGTTGGAAAAGGCGAAATCGCTGGCGGCGGACGGCCTGATTCTCGACCTTGAGGATGCGGTGGCGGTCGCGGCCAAGACGGCGGCGCGCACGCTGGTTTGTGACGCGGTGAAAACCGGTGATTATGGCGCGCGCGAACTGATTATCCGCATTAACAGTCTGGACAGTGCGTGGGGGCGGGACGACCTTGTGGCCGCCTGTGCCGCCGGGCCGGACGCTATTTTACTGCCCAAGGTCGAGACTGCGGCCATGGTGCAGCAGGTGGAAAAACTGATGGCCGAATTCGGAGCCGCCGACCGGACCAGAATCTGGTGCATGATGGAAACGCCGCGCGCCATGCTCCATGCTGAAGAGATCGCCGAAAGTTCGGGCAAGCTCGGCTGTTTTGTCATGGGCACCAGCGATCTGGTCAAGGATTTGCACGCCCATCATACCGCGACGCGGCTGCCGGTGATAACCAGTTTAAGCCTGTGTCTGCTCGCGGCCCGGGCGGAAAATATTGATATTCTTGACGGGGTTTATCTGGATTTGAATGATGATGACGGCTTTCGCGCCAGTTGCCATCAGGGGCTTGAATTCGGCTTTGACGGCAAAACCCTGATTCATCCAAAACAGCTGGCCGCCGCCAACGAGGTTTTTGCGCCGTCACCGGCTGAACTCGATCATGCCCGCCAGATTATCGCGGCCTTTGCCGAGGCCGAACAACAGGGACAGGGGGTGGTGCTGGTTGATGGCAGGCTGATCGAAAATCTGCATGTTGAAAATGCCCGCAGACTGGTGGCATTATCCGCAGCCATCACCGCGATGGAGGCCTGATATGACCAACCGCGCCCACGGTAATTATTTTGAAGATTTCTCCCTTGGACAGGTGATCCGCCATGCCACCCCCCGGACGGTCACCACCGGTGATGTCAGCCTCTATTCGGCGCTTTACGGCATGCGCTTTGCCTTGCAGTCTTCCGATGTCTTTGCCGGGGATTGCGGTCTTGAGCGCGCGCCGGTGGATGATCTGCTGACCTTTCATATTATTTTCGGCAAGACGGTGGCGGATATTTCGATCAATGCCGTCGCCAATCTGGGCTATGCGGAATGCCGGTTCTGCACCCCGGTCTATCCGGGCGATACGTTGTCGGCGGTGAGCCGGGTAATCGGCCTGAAACAAAATTCGAATGGGCGCACCGGCAATGTTTATGTCCGCACAACCGGCACTAACCAGCGGAACGAGAAAGTTGTCGAATATGTGCGCTGGGTAATGGTGAACAAACGCGACGCCGCCAGTCCGGCGGTGGCAACCGTGATCCCGGAACTTGCTGCTGTTGTTGCCGCCGAAGATCTGGTTATCCCGCAGAATCTTCACTTTCAGGACTATGACAGCGATCTGGCCGGTTCCGGCAAAATGTGGCAGGATTATACGGTTGGCGACAAGATCAATCATGTTGACGGTATGACCATAGAGGCGGCGGACCATATGCTGGCGACCCGGCTTTATCAGAATACCGCCAAGGTCCATTTTAATCTTCAGGCGATGAAAGCGGGCAGACTCGGCGAAAGAATAGTTTACGGCGGCCATATCATCTCACTGGCCCGCGCCCTGAGCTTTAACGGTCTGGCCAACGCCCATAATATCCTCGCTATCAACGGCGGACGCCATGTTAATCCGGCACTTGCCGGGGATACCATTTACGCCTGGTCAGAGGTGGTGGCCAAGGCTGAAATAGCGTCCCGTCCCGATCTGGCGGCGCTCAGATGCCGGTTGGTGGCATTGAAAAACAAGACCGCAGATGATTTTAGCTATAAGACTGACGACGGTAAATATGATCCGGCGGTGTTGCTCGATCTTGATCTGTGGCTGTTGGTTGCCAAAATTCTTTAGGGGAAAACACGGAAGATTTATACGGATATATCAATGAAATTCTTGCTCTTGGGAAATAATCGTTTTAAGACAAGGAATAAGATGGTATTTATGCAGGCGCGGTATGGTCATGCCGCATAATTTGATGAGAGGGAGTAGCAAATGGCAATCATAAAGCGGCCAACATCGCCGCATCTCCAGATATATAAATGGGGCGGGCATATGGTTTTATCCATATTGCACCGGGCGTCAGGGGTTGCCCTTGGTGCCGGAACGTTACTGCTGGTCTGGTGGTTAATGGCGCTGGCGGCGGGGCCGGATGATTACGCCCGGTTTCAGCTCTATATGGGCAGTATCGTCGGACAGCTCGTCCTGCTGGCTTTTACGCTCGCGGTGACGCTTCATCTGTGTAACGGCCTGCGCCACCTGTTCTGGGACACCGGCGCGGGTCTGGATATTGTAACCACCCGGCGCACCAATATTCTGGTTTTTCTGGGAACGATTATCCTCACCATTCTGTCGTGGGCAGCTGGTTACGGATTGCTATAGGAGACTGATGATGATGACAAAAACCCCGATAGGACGGGCGCGCGGCCTCGGCTCCGCTAAAAGTGGCACCGGGAATGTCTGGATACAAAGGGTGACGGCCGTTGCGCTCATTCCGCTTGTTATCTGGTTTGTGGCCTCGGTTGTGCAAATGACTTCTGCCGATTATTTTACCGTCCGGGCATGGCTGGCTTCACCGGTATCGGCGATTCTGATGCTGCTGTATATTGTTGCCGGATTATACCATCTGCGGCTGGGGCTGCAGGTGATTGTCGAGGATTATATTCACAGCGAAAGGATGAAGGTCTGCCTCCAGCTGTTGATATTATATGGCTGCGTTATCATTGCGGTGGCGGCTATTTTCTCCATTTTAAAAATTGCATTATAGGGTCTGGTAAATGAGCAAGACATATGAAATAACCGATCATGTTTTTGATGCCATTGTTGTCGGGGCCGGCGGGGCCGGTCTTCGGGCGGCGTTCGGTATGGCAGAAAAAGGCCTTAAAACCGCCTGTATTTCCAAGGTGTTCCCGACCCGCAGCCATACCGTGGCGGCACAGGGCGGCATCGCTGCCAGTCTGGGCAATCTTGGCAAGGACAGCTGGCAGTGGCATATGTATGACACGGTCAAGGGCTCTGACTGGCTCGGCGATCAGGATGCGATCGAGTTTATGGTACGCAAAGCACCCGAAGCGGTGTATGAGCTTGAGCATTTCGGCCTGCCGTTTTCGCGTACGGAAAAGGGCGAGATCTATCAGCGGCCCTTTGGCGGTCATATGAGCGACTTTGGCAAGACGCCGGTGCCAAGAGCCTGTGCGGCCGCGGACCGGACCGGCCATGCCATGCTCCATACGCTTTATCAACAGTCACTCAAACATGACACCAGCTTTTTTGTCGAATATTTCGTCCTCGACCTGATTATGGTTGACGGCGAATGCTGCGGAGTGATGGCGCTTGACATGAATAATGGTACGCTGCACCGCTTTCACGCCAATATTACCGTACTCGCCACCGGCGGCTATGGCCGGGTTTATTTTTCCTGTACCTCGGCCCATACCTGTACCGGTGACGGTGGTGGCATGATATTGCGTGCCGGGCTGCCATTACAGGATATGGAATTTGTCCAGTTTCATCCAACCGGGATTTACGGTGCCGGCATGCTGATTACCGAGGGTGCACGCGGTGAAGGCGGCTATCTGGTCAATTCCGAGGGCGAGCGCTTCATGGAACGCTATGCGCCGTCGGCCAAGGACCTCGCGTCGCGCGATGTCGTCAGCCGGGCCATGACCATAGAAATTCGTGAGGGCCGCGGCGTTGGCCCGCGCAAGGATCATATCTATCTGCATCTCAATCATCTGCCGTCGGAGATGCTGGCGGAACGGCTGCCGGGCATTTCTGAATCCGCGCGTATTTTTTCCGGAGTTGATGTCACCAAAGAGCCGATTCCGGTATTGCCGACGGCGCATTACTGCATGGGCGGCATTCCGACCAATTATCGCGGCGAGGTGATCTGTCCCAAGGACGGCAATCCGGACGCGGTGGTGCCGGGGCTGATGGCGGCGGGCGAAGCGGCCAGTGTTTCGGTTCACGGTGCCAACCGGCTCGGTTGTAATTCGCTGCTTGATATTGTGGTGTTTGGCCGCTCTGCCGCCGAAACTGCGGCTGAACTTCTGGCCGGGGGGTAGGCGCTGAAGG
>JAADGA010000130.1:2553-7673 GCA_013152615.1 Alphaproteobacteria bacterium | reverse complement strand
AAAACTGACTTTAAGACAAAGGATTGATATTTGATCTGTCTTTTCCCGAAGATGGATTGGATCGTCGCGCGAAAAAATTGCAGACCGTCTGCAAAAATTCAAGTCAAGGAGTGTTTTTATCAATGAGCCAGCAGGAGCCTTTACGCCTTAACGGCTGTCCGACCCCTCAGGGTCTCTATAATCCGGCCAATGAACATGATAATTGCGGTATTGGTTTTGTCGCCAATATTAAAGGCGTCAAGAGTCATGATATTATTGCCAATGGCTTGAAAATACTGGAAAACCTTACCCATCGCGGGGCTGTGGGGGCCGATCCTTTGTCGGGGGACGGTGCCGGTATCCTGATCCAGATGCCCGATGAATTCATGCGGGCGGTGGCCGGAAAAGAGGGCATTACACTGCCGAAGCTCGGTGATTACGGTGTGTTGATGATGTTTGTCCCTCATGAGCCGGATATCGCGGACAGGATTAAAAAAACCTTTGAAGATATTGTCGCCCGTGAAGGCCAGAAATTTCTTGGCTGGCGCAATGTTCCGACCGACAACAGCGGGTTCAGTGCCGGGGGAAAAGCATCGGAGCCCGCCATTATTCAGGGATTTGTCGCGGTTGGTGACAATTGCACTACCAACGCCGATTTTGAACTGAAGCTGTATTTGATCCGCAAGCAACTGTCCAATATTACCTTTGCCATGACGGAGGATATCAGTCACTATTATGCCTGTTGCTGCTCCAGCCGCACCCTGCTGTATAAAGGCATGCTGCTCGCCAGTCAGGTCGGGGTCTATTACCGGGACCTTGCGGACAAGCGGATGACATCGGCGCTCGCGCTGGTTCATCAGCGCTTTTCCACCAATACCTTCCCGACATGGAGTCTGGCGCAGCCATTCCGCATGGTCTGTCATAATGGCGAGATCAATACGGTGCGCGGCAATGTCAACTGGATGGCGTCGAGGCGCTTTACCATGAAATCCGCGGTGCTTGGCGATGATCTTGAGAAATTATGGCCGCTTATTCCCGAGGGTATTTCCGATACCGCGAGTTTTGACAATGCGCTCGAACTGCTGGTTGCCGGTGGCTATAGTATTGTTCACGCGATGATGATGCTGATCCCAGAGGCCTGGTCCGGCAATCCGCTGATGGATGAAAAACGCCGGGCATTTTATGAATATCACGCGGCGCTGATGGAACCGTGGGACGGACCGGCGGCGATGGCCTTTACCGACGGCACCCTGATCGGGGCGACGCTCGACCGGAATGGCCTGCGCCCGGCGCGCTATCTGGTCACCGATGATGACATGGTGGTGCTGGCCTCTGAAATGGGGGTGCTGCCGATTCCACAGAATAAAATTATCACCAAATGGCGGTTGCAGCCGGGCAAAATGCTGTTGATTGATACCGCTCAGGGCCGGATCATCAGTGACGAGGAAATCAAGGCGGAGTTCAGCAATGCCTATGATTATGAAGCCATTCTCGCCCGCACCCAGATCAAGCTCGAGGATTTACCGGCGGAGTTTGCCCCGCATCATGATACCAATGTGCCGCTGCTGAAACGTCAGCAGGCCTTTGGTTATACCCAGGAAGATATCAAATTATTATTTCTGCCGATGACCACCAGCGGTCAGGAAGCCTTGGGAGCGATGGGCACCGATACCCCGATTTCTGCGCTGTCGAGTAAATCAAAGCTGCTCTACAGCTATTTCAAGCAGAATTTTGCCCAGGTAACCAACCCGCCGATTGATCCGATCCGCGAGGAGGCGGTGATGTCACTGGTATCCTTTATCGGTCCCCGGCCCAATCTGCTCGACCGCGAAGGCATCGGCACCCATAAAAGGCTGGAGGTGCGCCAGCCGATTCTGAGCAATGAGGATCTGGAAAAAATCCGTACCATCGGCGATATTCCCGACAATAATTTCAGAACCGTGACCATTGATGTCACCTATGACGCGGCACGGGGTGAGGCGGGGATGAAGGATGCCCTTGAAAGCATCTGCCTGCTGGCGGAGGTCTCGGTGGCTGAAGGCGATAATATTATCATTCTGTCCGACCGGGGGGTGAGCGAGACCCGGATTGCTATTCCAGCGCTGCTTGCGACCTCCGCGGTTCATCATTATCTGATCCGTAAAGGACTTCGGACCTCGGTCGGCCTGGTGGTGGAAAGCGGGGAAGTTCGCGAAGTTCATCATTTCTGTGTCCTTGCCGGCTATGGAGCCGAGGCGATCAACCCCTATCTTGCCTTTGA
This sequence comes from Alphaproteobacteria bacterium, assembly GCA_013152615.1. Classification (GTDB taxonomy): domain Bacteria; phylum Pseudomonadota; class Alphaproteobacteria; order Sphingomonadales; family Emcibacteraceae; genus Paremcibacter. The sequence goes on along the minus strand of JAADGA010000130.1, from coordinate 5,434 downwards.
AACCATTGATGCGCTGGCTCCCGACCTTGCGCTGATGCTGGCTCATGAGGTCAGCCCGCGCACCGCCCGGATGCGCTATTGCAAGGCGATTAACAAAGGCATCCTGAAGGTCATGTCAAAGATGGGCATCTCGACCTATCAATCCTATTGCGGCGCACAGATTTTCGATGCGGTCGGCCTTGACAGCAGATTTATTGAAAAATATTTCACCCGTACCCGCAGTGCGATCGAAGGGGTTGGTCTTACTGAAATCGCCCGCGAGACCGTCATGCGTCACAGTCAGGCCTTTACCGAAAGTCTGGTCTATAATACCGCGCTTGATGTCGGCGGCGACTATGCCGTTCGGTTGCGCGGCGAGGACCATATGTGGACCTCTGACAGTATCAGCAATCTTCAGCATGCGGTGCGCGGCAATAATCAGCAGCAATATGACGCCTATGCCCGGCTGATTAATGAGCAGTCCGAGCGGCTGCTGACCCCGCGCGGCATGTTTAAGCTAAAGCTGGCCGATAAACCGCTACCACTGGATGAAGTCGAACCGGCGCGCGAGATTGTCAAACGTTTCGTTACCGGGGCGATGTCCTTTGGCTCGATCAGTCGCGAGGCCCATACCAATCTGGCGATCGCCATGAACCGGATCGGCGGCAAGTCCAATACCGGCGAAGGCGGTGAGGAACCGGACCGCTTTACCCCGGACAGAAATGGCGACCTGCGCCGCAGTGCGATCAAGCAGGTTGCGTCCGGCCGTTTTGGGGTGACCACCGAATATCTGGTCAATGCCGACGAAATCCAGATCAAGATGGCGCAGGGGGCCAAACCCGGCGAGGGCGGCCAGCTGCCCGGTCACAAGGTTGACGCGGTGATTGCCAAGGTGCGCCATTCGACCCCCGGGGTCGGCTTGATTTCGCCGCCGCCTCACCATGACATCTATTCGATCGAGGATCTGGCACAACTGATTTATGACCTGAAAAATGTTAATCCAAAGGCCCGGATCAGCGTCAAGCTGGTGTCGGAAATCGGCGTTGGCACGGTTGCCGCCGGAGTGTCCAAGGCCAAGGCGGATCACCTGACCATTTCCGGCTATGACGGCGGTACCGGGGCCAGTCCGCTGACCAGTATCAAGAATGCCGGGTCACCGTGGGAAATGGGGCTGGCGGAAACCCAGCAGACTTTGGTGCTGAATAAATTGCGCGACCGGATTTCGGTACAGGTCGACGGCGGCCTGAAAACCGGGCGCGATGTGGTTATCGGCGCCCTGCTCGGTGCCGATGAATTCGGCTTTGCCACCGCGCCATTGATTGCCAGCGGCTGTATCATGATGCGCAAATGCCATCTCAATACCTGTCCGGTCGGCGTCGCCACCCAGGACCCGGTGCTGCGGCGGAAATTCAAGGGCAAGCCGGAACATGTGGTTAATTATTTCTTTTTTGTTGCCGAAGAAGTGCGCAAAATCCTGTCAGAAATGGGGGTACGCAAACTGGCTGATATTATTGGTCATGCGGATCGGCTGAGCAAAAATGCTGCGATCCGTCACTGGAAAGCCGACGGGCTTGATTTCAGCAAGCTGTTTCATATGCCGGAGGCCGGTGACGGCTATGATATTTTCAACAGCAAGCTTCAGCAGCATGATCTGGATCATATTCTCGATCGCAAGCTGTTAAAACTGGCCAAAGACGCAGTGGAAAAGAAAAAGCCGGTGACCATTGTCGAGAAAATCCATAATACCGATCGCTCCTGCGGCGCGTGGCTGTCGGGTCGGCTCGTGGAAAAATACGGCCTTGCCGGACTGGCGGAAGGCAGTATCCATGTCAAACTTGCCGGGACGGCGGGTCAGAGCTTCGGTGCCTTTGTCGTCAAGGGTGTGACGCTCGAACTCTCCGGTGAGGGCAATGATTATGTCGGCAAGGGGCTGTGCGGTGGTCGTCTGATCATCTATCCGCCGGAGGATTGCAGGATTGAGGCGGAAAAAAGCATCATTGTCGGCAATACGGTGCTGTATGGGGCCATCAGCGGTGAATGTTATTTCAGCGGGGTTGCCGGGGAACGCTTTGCGGTGCGCAATTCCGGCGCCATTGCCGTGGTTGAGGGCGTCGGCGATCACGGCCTTGAATATATGACCGGTGGCTGTGTGGTGGTGATTGGCGAGACCGGGCGCAATTTTGCTGCCGGGATGAGCGGCGGCATCGCCTATGTTCTTGATGAGGCCGGTGATTTTGACCGTCGCTGCAACCTCGCGATGGTCGAGCTTGAGCCGATGCCCGAAGAGGACGCGATGGCGCGGAAGCATCAGTCGGGCGATCTGGAAAGTCATGGCCGGGTTGATATATTGCGCAACAACATGTCGGGGAATGATCTGGAACGGCTGGTGACCCTGCTGGAAAATCATCTGCGCTATACCGGCAGCGCCCGGGCCAAGGCTATTCTGGATAATCAGGATCACTATCTGCCGAAATTTGTCAAGGTTATGCCGGTGGAATATCGTCGGGCGCTCAGGGAAATGGCCCCGACCCGGACGGTATTATCCGCCTATACCGGCCAGACGTTGAATTAGGAAGGAAATTTCATATGGGAAAAACTACTGGATTTATGGAATTTACCCGTCAGGAGCGGACCTATGCCCCTGCCGGTGACCGGGTGCGTCATTATGATGAATTTACCAATCCGCTGCCGGAAAATATGCTGACGCAGCAGGGGGGGCGCTGCATGGATTGCGGGGTTCCTTTCTGTCATACCGGCTGTCCGGTCAATAATATGATTCCGGACTGGAATGATCTGGTGTGGAAGGGCGACTGGCGGCGGGCGCTCGACACGCTGCAATCGACCAATAATTTTCCGGAATTTACCGGGCGAATCTGTCCGGCCCCGTGCGAGGCGGCCTGTA
>JAADGA010000130.1:0-2538 GCA_013152615.1 Alphaproteobacteria bacterium | reverse complement strand
CAATCTTGACGACAAGCCGGTAACCATCAAAACCATTGAATGTGCCCTTGTTGACAAGGGCTGGCAGGAAGGCTGGATCACGCCGCTGCTTTCTCCGGTCAGGACCGGCAAAAAGGTCGCGGTGGTTGGCTCCGGGCCAGCGGGTCTTGCCTGTGCCCAGCAACTGGCCCGTGTCGGGCATGAGGTTGCGGTTTACGAGAAGAACCGCCGTCCGGGCGGCCTGCTCCGTTACGGTATTCCCGACTTTAAAATGGCCAAGACCCTGATTGATCACCGGATACAGCAGATGCAGCAGGAAGGGGTTACCTTCTGGACCAGCATGAATGTTGGCGTGGATATTCCGGCACGGCGACTGGTGGAGCATTATGATGCAGTGATATTGGCCGGGGGGTCGGAACAGCCCCGCGATCTGGCAATTCCCGGTCGTGACCTTGACGGCGTCCATTTTGCCATGGATTTCCTGATTCAGCAGAATCAGCGCAACGCCGGTGAGCCATTGCCCAATAAAAAAGATATTCTGGCCACGGGCAAAAGAGTTATTGTCATCGGTGGCGGTGATACCGGGTCGGATTGTGTCGGTACCGCTTTCCGTCAGGGCGCGGTTTCGGTCACCCAGATTGAAATCATGCCCATGCCGCCGGTTCAGGAAGACAAGAACCTGACCTGGCCCGGCTGGCCGATGAAGCTGCGGACCTCGACCTCACAGGAAGAGGTGGCGACCCGTGAATGGAGCCTTGCCACCAGTGAATTTGTCGGGGGAGAAGAAAATAAAAAACTGGCCGCCCTGCGCTGTCACCAGGTTGATGAGCAATTCCGCAAGATCGACGGCAGTGAGTTTGAGCTGGATGCGGATCTGGTGTTGCTGGCGCTCGGCTTTACCAATCCGGTTCGGGAGGGTATGCTGGAACAGCTGAATATTTTGCTGGATCAGCGCGGTAATGTGGCGGCCAATATCAATGATTACACCACTTCGCTGCCGCAGGTTTTTGCCGCTGGTGATATGCGCCGGGGGCAGTCGCTGGTGGTCTGGGCCATCCGTGAAGGCCGTCAGGCCGCGCGCGCGGTCGATGAATTTCTGATGGGTCACTCAAACTTGCCACGCTAGGGAGAATTGCGCTATGGTCACAGAAGCGGAAGGTCAAGCGGAACGTCTGGCCGAAATTGAACATATTGTCGCCTGCCAGGATCAGCAGATTCAGGACCTGAGCGATATGGTTAACAAACAATGGAAAGAAATTGACCGGCTTAAACAACATCTTTCCCACGCGACGCAAAGACTCGAAAATCTGGAGAATCCATCAGAGGATGATGCTATCAGCCATGAAATCCCCCCCCATTATTAAGGGTAGTAGCCATGCATAAACAACAGCTTTGCTTTCTTGGTCTCGGCGTTATGGGCTATCCCATGGCCGGTCATCTGCATAAGGCCGGATATCAGGTTACGGTCTATAACCGCACGGCGGCCAAGGCGGTAAAATGGCAGGCAGAATATGGTGGCAACATTGCGGCAACACCGGCCGCGGCGGTACAGGACGCCGATATTGCCTTTGCCTGTGTCGGCAATGATGACGATATCCGGGCGATCACCCTCGGTGCTGACGGTGCTTTTGGCGGAATGAAGCCGGGGGCGGTATTTGTTGATCATACCACGGCGTCGGCAACCGTTGCCCGCGAGCTGGACAGCGCGGCCCGGGAAAAAGGGTTATATTTCCTTGATGCTCCGATATCCGGGGGTCAGGCCGGGGCGGAAAATGGCCGTCTGACGATCATGGCCGGGGGTGAGGCGGAAATTTTTGACAGGGTAAATCCCGTTCTGCAATGCTACGCCCAAAAAACCAGCCTGCTCGGGCCTGCGGGCAGTGGTCAACTGACCAAGATGGTTAACCAGATCTGTATCGCCGGTCTGGTTCAGGCGCTGTCGGAAGGGCTGAATTTTGCCGAGGCCGCCGGACTTGACGCCGCCGCAGTGGTTGAGGTGATTTCCAAAGGCGCGGCCCAGTCGTGGCAGATGGAGAATCGGGCCGCAACCATGATTGACAACCAGTTTGATTTTGGTTTTGCCGTTGACTGGATGCGTAAAGATCTGGATATTGTGCTGAAAGAGGCGCAGAATAACGGAGCCGCTGTGCCGGTGACAACCGTGGTTAATGACTATTACCGCGAAATTCAGCAGCAGGGTGGTGGCCGTCTGGATACCTCAAGCCTGATTACACGCCTGCGGAAAACTTGAGTTTTGGTGAAATAAAAATATCCTGTTTGCTTGTTCCTGTTAAGAGGTTTGGCTATGGCGGCACTTTCTGCTTTAAAAATACTGGATTTTTCGACCCTGCTGCCGGGGCCGTTCGCTAGTTTGATTCTGGCGGATCTGGGGGCGGAAATTTTGCGGGTAGAGGCTCCGAACCGTCCCGATCTCACCCGCGAGATCGGGGCGCAGGACGGTGATGTGTCCTATCTTCATCGCTATCTCAATCGCTCCAAGCGTTCGCTCGGTCTGGATTTAAGAAAACCACAGGCTGTTGAAATCATTAAAAGAATAAT
>JAADGA010000129.1 GCA_013152615.1 Alphaproteobacteria bacterium | reverse complement strand
CAAGGGCGGTATTTATAATTTTGTCACCAAGCGCGGGGCCTGCCGCGGCAAAAATTCCAAGATTTCATGGACCCAGGTTGAAACCGGCTCGGCGATAACCTGGAAATATCCCAGCTGCCTGCTGATTGGTGATAATTCGGTCGGGGAATTTTATTCGGTTGCCATCACCAATAATTATCAACAGGCTGATACCGGTACCAAGATGATCCATATTGGTAAAAATACTTCGAGTACGATCATATCAAAAGGCATCAGCGCCGGTCGGTCATCGGCGACCTATCGCGGCCTGGTCAAGGTGATGGCCGGGGCGGATAATGCCCGTAATTTTACCCAGTGCGACAGTCTGCTGATCGGCAATCGCTGCGGCGCCCACACGGTGCCCTATATCGAAGCCAGAAATCCGACCGCACAGGTGGAGCATGAGGCGACGACCTCAAAAATCAGCGATCAACAATTATTTTACTGTGAGCAGCGCGGCCTGTCGGCAGAGGATGCGGTCACCCTGATTGTCAATGGTTTTTGCAAGGATGTGATGCAGCAGCTGCCGATGGAATTTGCGGTGGAGGCTCAGAAATTGCTTGGAATCAGCCTTGAGGGTAGTGTTGGATAAGACAACTTTATAAGAGATTTTATATGTTAGAAATTAAAGATTTACATGCCACGGTCGCCGGAAAAGAAATTCTCAAAGGGGTTAATCTGGTGATAAATGCTGGCGAAACCCATGCCATCATGGGGCCGAATGGTGCCGGGAAAAGCACCTTGTCCTATGTTATCTGTGGCCGTGAGGGCTATGAAGTTACTGCGGGTTCGGTAATTTTCAAGGGTAAAAACCTGTTGGCGATGACCCCGGATGAGCGTGCCGGTGCCGGTCTGTTCCTCGGTTTTCAGTATCCGGTCGAAATTCCCGGGGTTTCCAACATGAATTTTCTGCGTACCGCCGTTAACAGTCAGCGCCGCTACCGGGGTCAAGACAATATGGCGGCGGGGGATTTTCTGAAGCTTGTCCGTCTGAAGGCCAAAGAGCTTGATATGGATCCGGATATGCTGAAACGGCCGGTCAATGTTGGTTTTTCCGGCGGTGAGAAGAAACGCAATGAAATGGTGCAGATGGCAGTGCTTGACCCGGTACTGGCGGTGCTTGATGAAACGGATTCCGGGCTTGATATTGATGCGCTGAAGATTGTGGCGGCCGGGATTAATCGCCTGAGATCGCCGGATAAATCAATCCTGATGATCACCCATTATCAACGGCTGCTGGATTATGTGGTGCCGGATTTTGTTCATGTGCTGGCGGCGGGCAGAATTGTCAAGACCGGGGACAAGACTCTGGCTCTGCAATTGGAAGAAAAAGGCTATGCCGGGCTGAATATTGCCGAAAACGCGGCGTAGCAGGATCTATGACCATGAAATTATATCTGGATAACCCCGAAATAGCCGTTAATTTTGAAGCGGTAAAGGCCGTGCTTCCGGGCGCGGATCAGGACCGGCTGAATGACCGGCGGCGGCATGCCATTACCAGTTTTAGCGAAACCGGTATTCCCGGTCCCCGGCTCGAACAATGGAAATATACCAATCTCAGCTTCCTCGCCAAGGAAAATTACCCCATTGCGGCAAAGGCGGAGCAGTCAGACGAGATCAGGCAGTATTTTGACCAGAGTTACATCACCGCCATTGCGGGACCGGTGGTGGTTTTTGTTAATGGCTATTTTTATCCGGATTTATCTTCATTGCCGACGGAACAGGGTCTCGATTTTTCTGTGTTTTCGCAGAATCCGGAAGCTTTTTATCAGTCTCTACAGCCGTCTGCCGGGTCCAGTTCGCTCAATAACCTCAACCGGGCGCTGGTGACAGACGGTTATGATATCAGCATAGCCGCAGACGTGACCCTGAGCCAGCCACTGCAAATCATCCATATTGCGACCTCCGGCACCAATATGCAGTCAGTGCGCAGCCGCGCCCGGATCAAATTCGGCCAACGGTCACAGGCAACCATCATCGAAAGCTTTATCGGTGCGGATGACACGCGTTACTGGTTCCATATGGTCAGTGACGTCATATTGGACCGTGGGGCCACGGCTGCTTTTGCCCAGTTTCAGGTGCAGGGTAAAAAGGCGCTGCATATGACAGAATTTCATAGCCGGCTGTCGGACCATGCCCGCTTTAATCATGTCAGTTTACAGCTTGGTGCCGAGCTTGACCGGAGCGAATTGATCAACAGCTTTAGCGGAGAAGACGCTGATATCAGCCTCAGTGGTGCCTATCTTGGCCGCCTGAAGCAGTCTCATGATATTGTTACCCGGATCAATCATGACCAGCCGCATTGCCGCAGCCGTCAATTATTTCGCGGAGTTCTGGACAAAGGCGGAAAATCAGCTTTTCAGGGCAAGGTCGTGGTCGCCCGCGATGCCCAGAAAACCAATGCCGACCAATCGAATAAAACCCTGCTGCTGGATCGTGGCGCGGTCGCCAATGCCAAACCGGAACTGTTAATCTATGCCGATGATGTCAAATGTTCCCACGGGGCCACGGTCGGCGAAGTGGACCCGGATCAGCTGTTCTATCTGCGTTCGCGGGGTCTCGACGAAATCGCTGCCAAGGGCCTGCTTACGGAAGCGTTCGTCTCCGAGGTTTTTGATGATCTGGAGGCGGGACCTGTGGCGGAAAAATTCCGCAAATATACTGCGGACTGGTTACGGAAGGAGGAGATGTCATGACGTCACCGATAGTGGAAACACCGATAGTGGAAACATCCCGGCTAATTAATTATAATGTTGAGGAAATTCGTCAGGATTTTCCGGTTTTAAGTCAGCAGATATATGGCAAGCCGCTGACTTTTCTTGATAGTGCCGCCAGTGCGCAAAAACCACAGGTGGTTTTGGACGCCATCCAGCATTATTATGCCCGGGAATATGCCAATATTCACCGGGGAGTCTATTATCTGTCGCAGGTCGGGACCCAGAAATATGAAGATGCCCGGGTCAAGCTGCAGAAATTTATCAATGCCCGCAGTCCGAAGGAGATTATCTTTGTCCGTGGTGCCACCGAAGCGATAAATCTGGTGGCACAGACCTATGGTCGAAAATTTCTTAAGGCCGGTGATGAAATTATCCTCAGCCGGATGGAACATCATTCCAATATTGTGCCGTGGCAGATTTTGCGCGATGAAAAAGACCTCGTTCTGACCGTATCGCCGATTGATGATAAAGGTAATTTTCTGTTTGGCGACTATGAAAAATTATTGAGTGAACGGGTAAAACTGGTTGCTATCACCCAGATTTCCAATGCGCTCGGCACGATTACACCGATCAGGGATATCATTACCGCCGCCCATAAAGTCGGGGCAAAAGTTCTGGTTGATGGTTGTCAGGCGGTGCCGCATATGCGGGTGGATGTGCAGGCGATGGACGCAGATTTTTATGTTTTTTCCGGCCATAAGATCTATGGCCCGACCGGGGTCGGGATCTTATATGGCCGCGAAGAGCTGCTCAATGCCATGCCGCCGTATCAGGGCGGTGGCGACATGATAAATTCGGTAACTTTTGCCAAGACAACCTATAACGACCTGCCCCATAAATTTGAGGCCGGAACCCCGCATATTGCCGGTGGTATTGGTCTTGGGGTGGCGCTTGATTATGTTGACGGACTGGGATTTGATAATATTGCCCGTCATGAACAGCAGATACTTGATTATGCCCTCAACCGGATTTGTGAGGTCAAGGGGGTAAATCTGATTGGTCGCGCCGATCATATGGCCGGGATTATCTCTTTTACCATGGATCTGGCTCATCCTCATGATATTGGCACCATTCTTGATCAGGATGGTATTGCCATTCGGACCGGCCATCATTGCGCCCAGCCGGTGATGGATTTTTTCGATATCCCGTCCACGGCACGGCTGTCGCTCGGGCTTTATAACACGGAACAGGATATTGACCGCTTTATCGATGGTCTGCACAAGGTCAACCGGATTTTTTCATGAGGTAGCGGACAAATGAGTTTTCTGGACAGGTTTTTAACAAAGGAACAGGAAAGTAAAATAATGAGAAGCGAAGAAATATCATCCGGGACGGAGTCGGAAATAGTTGCCGAGACAACAGCGGACAGCCGGGATTATTCCCTGCCGCTGTCCGCAGAGACGCGTAAATATGTTGAGGAGCAGATTGTAGCCCGGATGCGCGAGATTTATGACCCGGAAATCCCGATTGATATCTATGAAATGGGTTTGATTTACGAAATCAATGTGGCCGAGAATGGCAAGGTTGAGATCATCATGACCCTGACCACGCCCCATTGCCCGGTGGCGGAAAGCATGCCGGGAGATGTTCAGATAAGGGCATTGGATGTTGACGGGGTTCGTGATGTCAATGTGGAACTGGTGTGGGACCCGCCATGGACAATTTACATGATGAGCGAGGCCGCCCGGCTGGAAATGGGATTTATGTAGCAGCCATGATCACAGGGAATTTATTTTTTTCCGCAGGTCGGCGAGTATCTGCGGGATTTTATGTAAATAGTCCTGTTCCACATCCAGAATAGTCAGGAAGGCCCGTTTTTTCAGCGCTCTTATATCGAGTTTATGATCCAGACCGGCTATTTTGGCCTGATTATGCAGCAGGTCGATCAGGCGTTCCGCGCCGCTGATCCGTCCCCACAGATAATCATTTTCCCGGTCTTCCCGGCTGAAAAATGCGCCGAAGCCGCCCATAGCCGTTCCATGAAGCGGCATCGTCTCGGATTTATCTCTTAGTATGGAAACATCCTTGGGGCTGATCCGGTTAATTTTTATCTCATTAAATTCACCAAGATCCCGCGATCCCATTATTGAAAATGTGGTGACATCCCAAAAAGAAAAGCCAATATAGCTGATGGCGAGATTTTTGGCCAGATCGCTTTCCCATTCAATATTATATTGCTCGGCAATTAGTTTGTCTGCGCTGAATTTATATTGATCAAGATGTAATATAGTGGCCAGATCATCCAGCGCCGCCCTTAGACCGGTCATATGATCGGCCAGTTTCTCTTCTATGACATCCTTGGGGACATCATCATTAATATCCAGCTCTGCCACCGGTAAAAAGGCCGCCAGCAGCGTTTTTTTGACGTCTTCCGGCACAGATTCCGGCTTGGAACAGATCTTGATATCCTCCAGAATATTATACAGGGAG
>JAADGA010000128.1 GCA_013152615.1 Alphaproteobacteria bacterium | reverse complement strand
TCGGCCTTGCCTCAGGCCATTATGGCCTTCGGGATACTTCATTTTAAGTGACGGGGGATACTCCCCCGCTCGTCGCCTCGCTCCCCCTCCTACGCTAAAGCTCCGGGCGGCCGGTCGGCCTTGCCTCAGCCCTGCGGCCTTCGGAGTTTGAGCTAATCCGGAGAGGGCGCTGTCCTTTGTCGATTTCCGGCTTCTGGTATTCATTTATTTTGGGAGCAATCCTTCCATTCCGGGGGGGAGCTGGCCTGGCAGCGGCATGCCTCTCCCGCCCATTTTACCCATTTTCTTCATCATGCCGGCCATTTGTTTCTGCATCTTGATCAATTTGTTGATCTCCTGAACAGTAACCCCGGAACCGGCGGCAATTCTTTTCTTGCGCGAGGCGTTCAACAATCTGGGCTGGCCTCTTTCGCCCGGGGTCATACTATTGATAATCGCCTCCTGCCTTTTCAGCATAGAGTCATCAATGTTGGCCGTGGCCATCTGTTTCTTTATCTTGCCGACGCCGGGCAGCATGCCGAGAATACTGGACATGCCGCCAAGCTTTTTCATCTGGCGCAACTGGGCCCGCAGATCGTCAAAATCAAACTGGCCCTTCTTCATTTTGCGGATCATCAGGTCGGCTTCTTCGGCCTCAATAGTCTCGGCGGCCTTTTCAACCAGAGACACCACATCGCCCATGCCCAGAATGCGCGACGCAATCCGGTCCGGGTGAAAATCTTCAATATCCTCGAGCTTTTCACCAACACCAACCAACTTGATCGGCTGGCCGGTTACCGCCCGCATACTCAGCGCCGCCCCGCCGCGGCCATCGCCGTCCATCCGGGTCAGCACCACGCCGGTAATGCCGATCTGGTCGCTAAAGGCCTTGGCAACATTGACCGCATCCTGACCGGTCAGGCTGTCGACCACCAGCAGGGTTTCATGGGGGTTGGTTGCCTTTTTTACCCCAACGACCTCGGCCATCAGGGTCTGGTCAATATGCAGCCGCCCCGCGGTATCAAGCAGGACAACATCCATCCCCTGAAGCTTGGCCGCCGTCAGCGCGCGCGCGGCAATATCCACCGGCATCTGGCCGTCAATAACCGGTAATGTCGCCACCCCGATCTGCTCCCCCAGAACCCTTAATTGTTCCATCGCCGCCGGACGGTAAATATCCAGTGATGCCATCATCACCTTCTTATTATCTTTTTCTTTCAGGCGTTTGGCAATTTTTGCTGCGGTTGTGGTTTTACCGGAACCCTGCAATCCGACCATCAGGATCGGCACCGGAGCTACCGCCGCCAGATTGATCCCGACCGCGTCACTGCCCAGCATTTCAACCAGATAGTCATTGACGATTTTAACCACCATCTGCCCGGGAGAAACCGACTTCATTACTTTCTCGCCAATGGCGCGGCTGGTGACTTTTGCGATAAAATCCTTGACCACTGGCAGGGCGACATCCGCCTCCAGAAGAGCGATACGGACTTCACGCATAACTTCCCTGACGTCAGCCTCTTTCAAAGCACCCCGTTTTTTCAGCCGGTCAAATATACCACCCAGATTATCGGTTAAACTGTCAAACATCTTTTGTTACTCTTTTTTCAGGAGTGGGGGATACTCCCCCGCTCGTCACCTCGCTCCCCCGCCTGCGCTAAAGCTCCGGGCGGCCATTGTCGGATATTGGCGGCCTTGCCTCAGCCCTTACGGGCTTCGGGATACTTCTTTTAAGTGACGGGGGTTTCCCCCGCTCGTCACCTCGCTCCCCCGCCTGCGCTAAAGCTCCGGGCGCGCGGTCGCGCTTGCCTCAGGCCATTATGGCCTTCGGAGTTTGAGCCAATCCGGAGAGGACGTTGCCCTTTGCCGGTTTCCGAGTGGGGGACACTCCCCTGCTCGGCCTTGCCTCAGGCCATTCATGGCCTTCGGAGTTTGAGCCAATCCGGAGAGGACGTTGCCCTTTGCCGGTTTCCGACTGTGGGATTATGACTTTATTTCCTTTCAATATCGCAACATCACATAACACAAAAACATCAGTGGGCGAATCTTCGCTGACTGATGGACATCCACGGACGCTGTGCTCTACAAATTCCTGATAGACAGCGCGAAAAATATGGCTATTTTATCCAAGAGTCAAGTTCTTGTTTCCTGAGGTGAAAAAAAATGTAATATGATCACGAAATTGACATCAATATAACCATAAACCCGTCTGGCTCAAATTTTCAGCCATCGTCAAATACTTGAATAAAGGGAAACTTGCCGTAATGTCCAACCGATTTAAAACCGCTGTTCTCAGTGCCTCCGCCCTGATTGCTCTCCCCCTGATGACGTCCCCGGCACAGGCGGGGCTGGATGCCAATCCCTTCGATGGGCTCTATCTCGGCTTTAACTTCAATTATGCCAAGGTAAAGGCAAATGCCACCTATTCACTACTTGATGCCAACACCAGCACATTTAACGGTATCAGCTCGACAAATAGCAAAAGCGGATATGGCGGCGTGTTGTATGGTGGCATTGGCACCAATGTTTGGGGGCCGATATATGTCGGCATTGAGGGCGGACTTGGATTAAACGGCGGAACCGGCTCGGTATCTGACGGCACCGCGAGCTTTGGCCTCAAATCCGGTTTTTCCTTTGATATCAGTGGCCGTCTGGGCGTTACCCTGTCCGATAATATCCTGCTTTACACCATAGGGGGCTATACCACGATAAAATTCAGCAGTCGCGGTTTTGCCACCAGCCAGAAAAAAGGCTTGGCCGGCTATCGCTACGGGGTCGGTTTTGAAGTCGGTATTCTCGAAGATGTCGCCATCCGGGTGGAATATGTCAGAACCAAACATTCCTCCGTGGCATGGACACAGGGCGGGGACAGCTTTCTGTTTGACCCCAGCACCCAGGTAATCAAAGTTGGCCTGGTCCTCCATATGAATTAAGGGCAGGATCTGGTGAATTAAGGGCAGGACCTGGTGAATTAGGGGCAGAATCCGGGGTGATTCAGCCTTTATCCGCCTCTTTGCCTTCAACCCCCATAAGCTTTTCGCTGTGCAGAACCACATCGTTGCGCACCCGGGCCATAAATTCCGCCTTGCCAAGTCCCGATTCGATAGCCGGATGATATTCCACCACGATGGTACCGGGCCGGTTAAACGGGCTGCCTTTGAGCCAGTGAGCCCCGACATTGGTCGAGGCACAGATCACCGGAAGATCCGTGTCTTTCTGGATATAATATACCCCGGATTTCAGTTTTTTCCGTTTGCCGACAGCAATGCGGGTTCCTTCAACGAATAACAGCAGCGGTATTTTCTGCTCAATCAGGATTTGGGCTACTTCAAAAGTTTTCTCCCGGGATTTGCCCTTGCCCCGGTCAATGGCAATAACCCCCATCTTTTCAAGAACCTGCTTAATGCCGAAAACCCTGAATAGCTCAATCTTGGCCAGTGCCGTCAGGTTCGGCAGGCGGCGATTGATCAGCAACGCATCCAGATTACTCATATGTTTGCAACAGAGGACAAAACCCCTGTCTTTAGGTAAATTCTCAATACCGCGTTCCACTACCTTGATTCCACTTATTTTATCCAGAAGATAAAACACCAGTTTATACCAAAGCTGCATCGAGCGCCTCATCGGCGTCGGCGACTTGAAAAAAGTCAGCGGCACCAGAATAAATATTATCCACACTGCCGCGATGATCCAGAAGAGACTATTAAAAACAAGGGAACGCAAGTAATTCATTGGTAGCTGCCTGTGAAAAGATGAAGAATATGAAATTTTTCTCATAGTATTTATTTTAGGTCTTTTTGTCAAAACAGTGTTTCGTGGTTCCGCCGCTGACGGCAGCCCGAGGGAGCAAACCCGGAACCACCATGGTATTTTAGCAGAGTCGCTTCAGGAAAATATTCTGTTATCGTTTAAAAAACCCAAGAAATCTTTCTCCCGAATGATGTTGACAGTGAATATATAAATGATATGTTATCACCGTAAACATAATGATTGATTCTACCCACCTCCCCCCTTGATCAGGACCATAATGCAAGACAGATACGAGAAGCAACAGCATGGTTGATAATATTCCCGAAAATACGGTTTCAGGAAAATCTGCCGTTACCGTTTCGCTATATATCCGGAACGGCCTGTTGATTATATTCGGGGCGCTGTTGATTGCGGCACTTTATGCCATGATATCATTGGCCAAATCACCGGAAATAACGGATCAGGGGCTGGACAGAAATCTGTTAAACCACGCGCTTTACGTAAATGTAATGACCCTTAAGGCGGTGAGCCATTATCAGATAAAGCAGAAATATTCCGGCACCATAACTGCACGACGGGAAAGTGATTACGGCTTTGACAGCGGCGGAATTCTGGCACAGGTGCTGGTTAAAAACGGCGACCGGGTCAAAAAAGGCGATATTCTGGCCCGGCTGGACCGGCGCAGACTTGATGCACGCGCACAAGAGCTGAAGGCTGATCTTGCCCGCGCCGTCGCCCTCAATCACGAAACCACCGCCCGGCTTGATCGGGCACGGGCCACTTATGACCGCTACCGGGCGCTGGTAGCCCAAAATAATATTTCTAAACAGCGGTTTGATCAGGCAAAATTCAATCTTATTGCGCTGAAGGCTCATAAAGTTTCCACCGGGGCCGGGGTGTGGCGCGCGAAGGCGGCGCTAAACAGCCTGAAAATAGCGCTGGATATGACGATCCTCAAAGCCCGGTTTGATGGCAGCATCGTCAGGCGTTACCGCGACGAGGGCGCAGCGGTCACGGCGGGGACGCCGATAGTTCGCCTGATTGAGGACCAGAATCTCGAAATTCATGTGGGGTTACCCTTGTCGGCGCTGGCTTCATTCACTGTGGGCAAACAGTATATTTTTGACTATCAGGGCAAAAAAATCACCACTTTCCTGCGGGCTGTCCTCAAAAATATGAATGTGGCGACACGTACCGTAACCGCTATTTTCAATGTGATCAATGCCGGGAGCAATGTTCGGTCCGGTGCGCTGGCCCGGCTCACCGTGACCACGGATATTAAACAAACCGGTTTCTGGATTCCGACTGCGGCACTGGCCGAAGGACGCCGCGGATTGTGGAGCGCCTATACCTTGAAACCTTACAAGGGATCAGCGGAATACAGCACCCTGTCCCGGCAGGAGTTACAGCTGCTTTATACCGATTCCACGCGGGTTTTCGTCCGGGGGACCCTGCAGAATGGCGAC
>JAADGA010000127.1 GCA_013152615.1 Alphaproteobacteria bacterium | reverse complement strand
AAATATATCTTGGCCAATATATAAAAACAGAGCCATAGCAGGCTAATAAATTATTATTACTAATTTTTTTTATAAGTTTTTTTTACCGAATCGCTTTTCTCTGACGGAGTCGTGGTGCGGTAGCGGTTGAACTATGCTTTGGATTAAATTGGTTGTTGTAATATTTTTTTGAGGAGCGGGAACATGCAGCATAATATGCCGGGTACCGAAGTGATCATCGGCGACAATGAAATTATTGTCAGTAAAACCAACCTCAAGGGCCGGATAACCTATGTCAATGATGTTTTTCGCCGGGTGAGCGGGTTTTCGGAAGAAGAACTTTTGTCCGAACCCCACAGCATTGTGCGCCACCCCGATATGCCCCGGTGTATTTTCAAGCTGTTATGGCAGCGGCTCGGCGCGGGTGAAGAAGTTTTCGCTTATGTCAAAAACCGGTGCAAAAACGGCGATTATTACTGGGTATTTGCCCATGTAACCCCGTCCCGCGGCCTCAACGGGCAAAAGGTTGGCTACCATTCCAGCCGCCGCACCCGACCGGAAAAGTATTGATATTATTACCTGCCTGTATGATTACCTGCGCAGAATTGAACGGTCTGCCCCCGATTCAAAAGTGGGAATGCAGCGGGCATATGATAGTTTCAGCACGATACTTGATGATCTCGGGGTGAGCTATGATCAGTTTGTTTTTGAATTTATTTCATATTTTGACAAGTCGGGACTGGAAGCCCTGCTGTCCAATTTAAAACAGGCAAGCTAGGGCAGAGTCAGACCTATTTGACCGGGATGACTTTGCTCCAGGAACCATACGGGATATAAATTATGGCTATTTTTTCCATTTTCAACCGATCGCAGGATCAGGATTACTCATCTGTAGTGCCGGAAAACGAGGATGCCCCCCGGCCGTCGGCAGCGACCATAGCGGGGATGGATACTGACAGCTACAAAGAAGCTCTGGAAAAAATTTATCAGGTTTTTAACCAAAGCTGCAACGGCGATCTGGAGCCACGAATTCTGAATATTGATCACCCTGACGAACTGGTGACCAAAAGCTTTAATGTGTTGAATGCCTTTCTGGATCAGACCGATGCCTTTGTCCGCGAATCAACGGCAACGATGGAAAGTGCCTGTAACAAGAAATATTATCGCCGCTTCCTCCATCGCGGTTTCGGCGGCCTTTTCCGCGAAGGGGCAACCACCATCGACCACGCCCGCCAGACAATGTCAGATATCTATGAGCAACATCAGGAAAAAACCCGTAGCCATACCAGTAATTTTGAAGAAAAAATATCGGTGGTGGTTCAATCGCTGTCCGGGGCGGTGGAAAATCTGGGCGGGACGTCGGATTCGATGGTAGTCATGGCGGAAAACACCCATCAACAAACAGAGGAAGTCGTCGGCGCAACCCGGCAATCGGCGGATAATGTCGGGGCGGTAGCCTCGGCAACAGAGGAACTGTCGGGGTCAATCAATGCCATCACCGCCCAGATGAATGACTCATCCCAAGTCATCCGGGAAACCGTGGAAGGCGCCGAAAAAGCGGGCGACGCGGTTGGCGGGCTGGAGAAATCCGCCAATGAAATTGACAATGTCGTTGAATTGATCCGGTCAATTGCCGGACAGACAAACCTGCTGGCGCTCAATGCAACCATTGAGGCCGCCCGCGCCGGAGATGCCGGCAGGGGATTTGCCATTGTCGCCTCCGAAGTAAAAAATCTGGCCGCAGAGACCTCGCGCGCCACCGATGATATTGTGGCACAGGTCCAGAATATTCAGGGAGCCACCAGAGTTACCGTCGATGTGATCCGGGAAATTCAGCAAAAAATTTCTCAGGTGGATCAATTTTCCAGCTCAATCACCGAGACAATTAATGAGCAGAATACGGCTACTGTGGAAATTTCCAGTAATATCCAGCAGGCCGCAGGCGGCACCAGTCTGATTTCCGGCAATATCGACAAGATAAGCACGGCGGCGGAGGGAACATCCCGAATGGCAATTGAGGTCGGCGAGAATACCACCGTCATCAAACAACAGATTTCCAACATTGAACAGGCGGTGGAAAATTTTCTGGTCGCTATTCGTACCGGTTAATTTTTTTACCTTGATCATTCCTTATTTGTTTCGTATCTGATAAGAAGTAACCGCAATATTATAAATTCGGTTGGTTTTTGGTCAGAATGTCGTGATATAGTCCGGTCGATTCGGGTTAGTTTCCCCGGCGAATGGTCATGATCGCGACGCCTCTTTGAGGGAAAAAATATATGGGACACATATGGTAGTAAAACAGAATTTTCGGGCCGCGACAAAAGGCATCAGGCCATTTTTATTGCCGCTGTTATTTTCTCTGCTGCTGACCGGATTACTCGCTGGCTGTTCCACCACTGATCGTTTAAAATATAAAGAGAGCAGCGTGACCGAGATTTATAGTCGGGCCTTTGACTATCTGAACAAGGGACAATATAAATTTGCCGCAGTTGCTTTTGATGAGGTCGAACGTCAGCATCCCTATTCATCCTGGGCCAGACGCTCCGAACTGATGTCGGCCTATTCCTATTTCAAGGCCAAAAAACTGGAAAAAGCCATTCTGACGGCCCAGCGTTATGTCTCCCTTCATCCCGGCAACAAGAATGCGGTATATGCCTATTATCTTATCGGGATCAGCCATTATATGCAGATTGCGGATGTGCGCCGCGATCAGAAGGAAACCCAGGAGGCATTGGCGGCGCTCAGTGAAGTTGTCCGGCGCTATCCATTTTCAAAATATGCTGCGGACGCCAAGCTGAAAATTGATCTGACCCGGGACCATCTGGCCGGTAAGGAAATGGAAATTGGCCGGTTTTATCAGAATAATGATGATTATTTCGCCGCAATCGGCCGGTTCAAAACCGTGATCGAGAAATATCAGACCACCAGCCACGTCCCCGAAGCCCTGGAACGGTTGACCGAGGTTTATCTCGCCGTCGGCATCATGTCGGAGGCTTATAAAACTACGGCGGTACTCGGGGCAAATTATCCCAACAGTGATTGGTATAAAATCAGCTATAATCTGATCAAGAAATATCACGTGAAAAAACCTTAATTATCGGGGGATTTTTGATCCCGGGATAGACCTGGATGCTCAATAGCCTGACAATAAACAATATTGTTCTTATCGACCGGCTTCATATTGAATTCGAAGACGGGTTGTGTGTGTTGAGCGGGGAAACCGGGGCCGGAAAATCTATTCTGATGGATAGTCTGGGGCTGGCACTGGGCCAGCGCAGCGGGCGCGACCTTGTCCGCCACGGTTGCGCACAGGCCGGGGTCACCGCTGATTTTTATCTGCCAACCGGTCACAATATCTGGTCGGTGTTTGATCAGCACGGACTTGATCATGACGGCGGGCAGATCATCTTACGCCGCCTGCTGAACCGGGATGGCCGCAACCGGGCCTATATCAATGATCAACCGGTCAGTATTGCTCTGCTGCGGGAAATTGGCGGCATGCTGGTCGAAATTCACGGGCAGCATGACGACCGGGGGCTGCTCAATCCGGCAGGACACCGGAAATTGCTGGATAATTATGGTCGGCATCAGGCCTTGCTGGGCAAGCTACGACAGACTTATGGCAAATTGACGGCGCTGTGTGCGCAGCTGGAACAGGAACAGGAACGGCTCCTGCAAGCACGGGCGGACGAGGATTATGTCCGTCATAACCTTCGGGAACTGGAGCAACTGGCCCCCGAAGGTGACGAGGAGCAGCAGCTTGCCGAGGCCCGCAGCCGGATGATGCAGGGTGAGGCCATGTCGGCTGGCCTGAAGGATATTCTGGCGAGCCTGCTGGATAAAAACGGTATTGATACGACGCTCCGGTCGGTAATTCGCCGATTAAGCCGGATGGCACTGCCGGACAAGACGGTTCTTGACCCGGTGGCGGACAGTCTCGACCGGGCGGCCAATGAAACGGCAGAGGCGATTCTGCTGCTGGAAGAAACCCTGCGCACTCTGGAATTTACCCCTGAGGAACTGGAAAATACTGAAGAACGGCTGTTTGCGCTGCGGGCGGCGGCGCGCAAGCATCATTGTCCGGTCGATGATCTGCCGGTGATAATGGCCGATTTTACCCGGAAATGCCGCGAGCTGGACAATGGTGACGACGCGGTTCACCATTTGCAGGACGAGGTCAGGATTGCCCGGGGAAAATTTCATCAGGCCGTGGCCGCCCTGAGCGCCGCCCGCAACAAGGCCGCGCGCCAGCTTGATCGGCTGGTCAATGCCGAATTGCCGCCGCTGCGGATGGAAAAAGCTGATTTTATCACGGAACTGACCCCGCTTGCCCCGTCGGACTGGTCGGAGCGCGGTGGCGAGCGCATTGAATTCAGGATTTCCACCCTGCCGGGGGCCCCGTTTGGCGGCTTGATCAAGGTCGCGTCCGGCGGCGAATTATCGCGGTTCATTCTGGCGTTGAAAGTGGTTCTGGCTCAGAGAACCACCGTGCCGACACTGGTTTTTGATGAAATTGACCAGGGAGTTGGCGGCGCGGTTGCCGATGCCGTCGGTGCGCGGCTGAAACGCCTGTCGGCCGAGGCCCAGATTCTGGTGATCACCCATTCGCCCCAGGTGGCGGCGCGGGCGGCTCATCACTGGCTGATTGAAAAAACCGACAAGAACGGCACGGTTGTTACCACGATCATTTCGCTTGGTCATAGCGATCGCCGCGAGGAAATTGCCCGGATGCTGGCCGGGGCAGAAATCACCGCAGAGGCCCGGGCCGCGGCGCAGAGCCTGTTGCAGTCATGACCATATCCAAATATAATTCCGTATCCGTAACAAAACTTGACGCGGGTCAGGCCAAACAGGAATTAATCTGGCTTGCCGATGAAATATGCCATCATGATGCGCTTTATCACGGGCAGGATAATCCGGCTATAAGCGATGCAGAATATGATCAGTTACGGATACGTTATGAAAAAATAGCGGCGAGATTTCCTGATCTTGTACCGCAAAACAGCCCCGATAAGCGGGTGGGCAGTCCGGTAACGGCCACCAGTGGTTTTGCCAAGGTTGCTCATGCGATGCCGATGTTGTCATTGGATAATGCCTTCCGGTCTGAAGATATTTATGAATTTGTTTCGAAAGTGAAACGATTTTTAAAGCTGGCGGATACCGACGAACTGGCGTTATTGGCCGAGCCTAAAATTGACGGGCTGTCGGCGTCACTGCGCTATGAAAACGGTATATTGATGCAGGGTCTGACCCGGGGCGATGGCCGGGTGGGTGAGGATATTACCGCAAATCTCGCCACCATTGCCGACATCCCGCAAAAACTCCACGGTGAAGACTGGCCGGCGGTGGTTGAAATCCGCGGCGAAGTCTATATGGCCAAAGATGATTTTTTTGAGCTTAACCAGCGGCAGCAACAGGACGGCAAGCCGCCGTTCGCCAATCCGCGCAATGCGGCGGCGGGATCACTGCGCCAGTTGGATAGCCACATTACCGCCGCGCGCAGGCTGCGGTTTTTTGCCTATGGCTGGGGCGAACTCTCCGCCGCCTTTGGCGCGACACAGCAGGATTGTCTGGATAAAATGCGCACATGGGGGTTTGCGGTCAATGATCTGACCCTGCCGTGCGCGGATGCGGCAACCGCGATTGCCCATTATAACCGCATTGCCGCTGGTCGCGCGCAGCTACCCTATGATATTGACGGCGTGGTGTACAAGGTTAACCGGCTTGATCTTCAGCAGCGCCTCGGCATGGTGGCACGGGCG
>JAADGA010000126.1 GCA_013152615.1 Alphaproteobacteria bacterium | reverse complement strand
CGAATGACCTGTTCGATATGATTCCAGTTGCGGCCTCTGACATGGCAGTAGGGAGATTTCTGTTCAATGCTGTCAAGATGGCGGTCGGCAATATACTGAATGCGCAGGGCATCCGGCACCGCCCGGGCGACGGACCTGTGATGGTGGGAAATATCATCTATAAAGATTAATTTTTCAGTAGTCAGCGCGCGAATGGCTTTCATCAGCGGCCCTTTGGGTCCACTGTTTGAGATCATCGGATAGGGAAAACCCAAAGCGATCAGTTTTTGTCGGCGCCGGTCGGCGAAATGATGGGGAATATTTGACAGTATAATGATATCACACAGTGCCGACAGATTCTTCAGATGGCTGACCGCCCCTGCGGCTACCGGCATTTTCTCAACATAGTGATCAAAATAATCATTGAGAATTTCACCAAAGAGAGCCGGGTCAACCGGGATATTGTCGTGGCAATATTTAATATTGCCTTCCAGGGTATAGCTGGTGAAATTGGCGTACATCCCCCGTGACAACAGATATTGCTCCAGCATCCCGGCAAACTGCAGAATAACCTCATCGGCATCCGAAATAATGATCGGGCGCAATCGGTCAAGGGAAAGTAATTTCAACTGCTCAAGGGCAAATTTCATTGTGATTCGGGTCTCGTAAAATTCATATCATGCCGAAATTCATCTACTGCATTCATCTACCGTCATATGCTGTCGGCAATGACGTCGCCGCCCGGAAACAACTGCCGGGCCCGGGCAATCAGTTCGGGCGCAATATCCCCGGCCTGACAAAAAGCGATCAGTCTTTTTTCATGTTGCAGGAAATAATCCAGAATACTGCCCAGTATTTCCGGGTCGGCGGCAGAATTTTTAAGTTGCCCGGTTGTTATTCCGGTCAACCGTATATACTCTGTCAGAATATCTTCATGGCTGGCCATGTAGGCAACGGTTTTCAGACCCAGAATTTCCGCTTGCTGATAATTCATATCGGGAACCAATATTATTTAAAAAAGATTAATTTATTTATACACTATGGCAGTTTTGTTAACAGCTTTTTCATAACATGCTGATAACTTTGCAAGACTATGTCCCCAAAGCCTGTAAAGCTGCCAGTGCGGAGTTTGTAATATCTCCCGGTTTGCGGTCTGGGGATGACCGGGGTAACGATCTGGAAAATTAAATGCGGAAAAAAATACTTGTTGTCGAGGATAATGATCTCAATATGAAGCTTTTTTGCGATCTGCTTAATGCTCATGGCTATGATACTATCCAGACACAGGAGGGAATGAGGGCGCTGGCGCTGGCCAGAGAACGAAATCCTGACCTGATTCTAATGGACATTCAGCTGCCGGAAGTTTCCGGGCTGGAGGTGACCAAATGGATCAAGGAAGATGAGGATTTAAAGCATATTCCGGTAATTGCGGTGACGGCTTTTGCCATGAAGGGGGATGAAGAAAAAATCCGGGCCGGGGGCTGCGAAGACTATATTGCCAAACCGATATCAGTGAAGAATTTCATCGAAACAGTCCGGAAATATGCCGGATAGCTCCGGGACTGTTTTCAATTGGTATCGTGGTGCTGGTTTGATCAGGATAGCCCGGTTTCCGGAGCGAGAGGCGGGGCATATTATTCATATTTAAGGGGGATGCGCTGCGGAGTCGGCCTGTCCTCGTCAGGTCCGGTTAAGAAACGCGTATCTTTTGCCGGTCGGCTTTTCCCGGTGGATAGCGTTGTAAAATGCTTGAAGTGGTCAACGCTACGGCGTATTCTGCGTCTTGCCGTCGATAAAAGCCGGGATGCCAATGCCGTAACACTGATTGAGAACGCCCCCTGAGAAAATGCAGAAAAAAATACTTGTTGTTGAAGATAATGATCTGAATATGAAGCTCTTTTGCGATCTGCTTGGTGCCTATGGCTATGATACTATCCCGACGCAGGAGGGGATGAAGGCGCTGGCCCTGACCAAAGAACACAGACCGGATCTGATTTTAATGGATATCCAGCTGCCGGAAGTTTCCGGGCTCGAGGTGATTAAATGGATCAAGGAAGATGAGGATTTGAGGCATATTCCCATCGTAGCGGTAACCGCTTTTGCCATGAAAGGCGATCGGGAAAAAATTGAAGAGGCCGGCTGTGATGACTATATTGCCAAGCCGATATCAGTGGGAAATTTCATTGAGACAGTTAAAAAATATACGGGATGATTCAGGGATATGACGGCACGGGTACTGGTTGTTGATGATGTCATTCAAAATGTCAAATTGCTGGAGGCAAAGCTTACCAGTGAATATTTTGACGTTCTGACCGCATTGAACGGGGAAGATGCCCTTGAAATTATTGCGCGGGAGCGTCCGGATATTGTGCTTCTGGATGTGATGATGCCGGGGATGGACGGATTCGAAGTCTGTCGCCGGATAAGGGCAAACGAGAAATCGGCTCACATCCCGGTGATTATGGTCACCGCCCTTGACCAGTCGAAGGACCGGGTTGCCGGTCTTGAGGCCGGGGCCGATGATTTCCTGACCAAGCCGATACGGGACCTGCCGCTGTTTGCCCGGGTCCGGTCGCTGGTCCGGCTGAAGGTGCTGATGGATGAACTGCGCATGCGTGAGGCCACCGGGGAGGATTTCGGCATAAATATGGACAATGGCATCAATAACCAGATCAGCCTTGAGGGTGCCAGAGTGCTGTTGATTGAAGATTACACCAGAGTTGCGGAAAGAATCAGCCGATACATGGAAGGTCTGGCCGTTATTGATATTGACGGGGGTAGTCTTGATACGGTTTCCTCGCCTGATCTCGAGAATTATGATCTGTTTATTCTGAGCCTCGGGCTGGATAAAATTGATGGCCTGCGGTTATGTTCGCAGTTGCGGTCGTCGGAACATACCCGCCGGATTCCGATCCTTGTGCTGGTGGATGAGGACCATCCGGATCAGTTGATAAAGTCGATGGAGCTTGGGGCGACCGATTATATTACCCGGCCCATTGACAAGAATGAGCTGCTTGCCCGGGCCAGATCACAAATTCGCCAGAAAAGATATGCCGATCGCCTGCGGCACAATATGCAGAAAAGCATTGAAATGGCGATGACGGATGCGGTTACCGGGCTGTATAACCGGCATTTTCTGTCAACACATCTCGATAATCTCATGTCCGTGGAAAATAATAATCACAAGACAGTATTCCTGTTGATGCTCGATATTGATAAATTCAAGCGGGTTAATGACAGCTATGGTCATGCCGCCGGCGATGAGGTGCTGGTGGAGTTTGCCCGCCGGATCAGCAACAACATCCGCAATATTGATCTTGCGGCCCGTTACGGCGGTGAGGAATTTGTGGTTGTCATGCCCGAGAGTAATTTTGAACATGCCTATTATTTTGCCGAAAGACTGCGCATGGCCATTGCCGACCAGCCGTTCAGCATTACCGCATCAGACCAGCCGATCACGGTGACGGTCAGTATCGGGCTGGCGCTTTCGGGTGACAAGAATTCTTCCAGTGCCGCCCTGCTGGCCGCTGCTGACACCGCGCTCTATCAGGCCAAGGAAAATGGCCGTAATCAGGTCTGCTGCTGTGAAAAGTCCCCGGCGGAATAATACCTGACGTCGCAGGCGTTATTTAATCTTGTATTCCTTGAATTCGACATGCTTGCGCACCACCGGGTCATACTTGCGGAAAGTCATTTTTTCGGTAGTGTTGCGCGGGTTTTTTCTGGTTACATAATAGTAACCGGTGCCGGCGGTGCTGACGAGTTTTATTTTTATAACGGTAGGCTTCGCCATTGCTCTGGCTCCAATGTCTGAATTGCAAATATGTGATCGGAAAATACAGCTATTGTTGCCCAAGTCAAGGGAAAGCCTTAAAAAAAACCGGAAAAACCGGTCAGGGCTATTTTTTCCGCCTTTTATACTTCGGCGACCTTTTGCGCCTGCCGGATTTTCGGTCTGAACCGTCGTCGGTTAATTGGCACAGCAGGCCGCCGGTTATCCGGTTGGCTTCTTTCAGCCGCACGGTAACCGCATCCCCCAGCTGATACCTGATGCCGGTATGTTCGCCCTCAAGTATATGCCGGTCCTTGTCATGACGGAAATAATCATGTGCCATCGACGATACCGGGACAAAGCCATCGCCGCCGCTCTCGTCGAGGCTGACGAACAGTCCGGCCCGGCTGACCCCGGAAATCCGGGCGGGAAATTCTTTGCCGATATGCCGCGCCATAAAGGCGGCGACATAGCGGTCGGTTGAGTCGCGTTCGGCAATCATCGAGATACGTTCGGTTTTGCTGATATGGTCGGCGGTATCGACGAGCTGTTCCCGGTCGCGCTGGCCGAGGCCGTCCGAACCGAGCTTTAACGCCCCGATCAGGGCGCGATGAACCATCAGGTCGGCATAGCGGCGAATCGGCGAGGTGAAATGGGCATAGCGCGGCAGCGACAGACCGAAATGGCCGTGATTCTCCGTGCTGTAAATCGCCTGCGACTGGGTTCTGAGGATAATGATATTAACCACATCCGCATGCGGACTGTCTTCGACCTTGCGCAGGATGTTGTTAAATAATTTGGGCTTTTGCACCATACCTTTGGCAAAATTATAGCCGAGGCTTGAGAGAAATTCGCGCAGGCTGACCAGTTTTTCCGCACTCGGCTGGTCATGAATCCGGTAGAGGCACGGCCAGCCTTTGCTTTCCAGTTCCTCGGCGGCGGCGACATTGGCCTGAATCATGAATTCTTCGACCAGCTTGTGGGCGTCCAGCGGTTTTACCGGGTGGATGGCGATGACATTGCTGGCCTGATCAAGCTCTATCTTGCGTTCCGGCATCACCAGATTCAGCGGTTCACGATATTCCCGGCCCTTTTTCAGGCAGTTATAGGCACCAAAAAGCGGCTCGATAACCGGTGCCATTAACGGTTCTGTCCGGTCATTTCCGTTGCCGTCATGAGCCGCCTGAAAGTCGCTGTAGGACAGGGCGGCGGCAGAGCGCATCAGGGCGCGGACAAATTTATGGCGGATTTTTTTGCCGCGCTGATCACCATTGACCCGGCGGACGCCCGCGATCATGATGATGCCATCTGGGCCGAACCGGACCCGGACCCGGATAATAAAAATGGCTGGCATGTCATCATTGCCATCGCCGATGTCAGCCATTATGTCACCCCGGGATCAGCCTTGGAACAGGATGCCCGGGCGCGGGGCAATTCGACCTATTTCCCCGACCGGGTGGTGCCGATGCTGCCGGAAGCCCTGTCAAACGGCCTGTGTTCGCTGAAGCA
>JAADGA010000125.1 GCA_013152615.1 Alphaproteobacteria bacterium | reverse complement strand
GTTGTTGCAGCAGCAGGCTGAATTTGCCCGTGACCCGCTCCGCTACGGTTTCAAGGGAGATAACGCATAATTGCACCACAGCCGCCGTAAAGCCGCCGTTTAACCTGAAACAGCCCTTGCGCTCCGGAATAATATCACATTGGGCCTCAAGCCTGTCGATAGAAACAACAGAATATCGCCGGGCAAGCGCCGCCCTTTCCGCCGCGCCGACCTGAAATTCAAAAGATCGCCCCTTCCTGCCAAGCAGGGTTACATCAACAGGGCGCGAGAATTCAACCGCAACAACCGGAATAACATTATTATTTAATATATTATCATTTGGCATATTATTTTTCTGGCTATTTAGCTGGTTATTTTTGTGGCTGCTATCTGGTCCGGATACTCAAATCACAGCTTCGAAAGTTAATCTGGCCGCCATAATATCCTCATCCGTTTGATTTTCCAGACATTTCACCTGACGATAGATATAGGCTGTGAAATGATCGATTATTGCCGCGTCCGGGGCCTGTTCCCGATAGATATTCCGGATCACCACCGGGGCCAGGTCAGCGGTCTCAAGCGCCCGGCTATAGGCCGCCATCCGGCCATAATAGGCCCCGGCCATAACTTTAACCTTCTTACCGACACCCATATCCCCGACCCCAAGCTCCCTGAGCGACATATCCATATTATCAAACAGAACTTCCTGCACATAACGGATCAACAGGGTGTGTTTTTTATTCTGGCCGCCGGATTGAAGCCGGTTAACCACCAGAATTACATGAAGAACAATGAGGTCAAATCGACCGTCAAGCGTATCCGCCACCTGCCAGTCGGCGTAAAATTCCGGTTTGCGGGCCTGCGCCACTATGATCGAAAACAGGCGATGAGCCACATCCCTGATTTCCTTGTTTCGACTAAAAATAGCCATATTCCTTTCTAAAGCCCCCTATTCCTTTCTCAAAGTCCCATATTCCTTTCTAAAGTCTATTGACTAGCTACATGGCAAATGTCATTTTGTGCGGGACTTTGCGTTTGGTAACATGCCACGGCACAGACTGCAAATGATAGTAAATATATTTTCTGTATGAACGAGCATAAATTTACCTATGAAAAATACCATAAAAATACTTATCATCGCCGCCATGTCTGTTTTGTTACTTGAATCCTGTACTTCACGAAAATTCGTCCGGGGATATGTCGCCGATGCAAAAATGGTCGCGGCCATCAGACCAGAGGTGGATACGCGTAATTCCGTAAGGAAAATGCTGGGCAGCCCTTCCGCAACCGCCACCTTTGACAATAACAGCTGGTATTATTATTCCAAGAAATCAGAATCTTTGGCTTTTTTCAAGGAGGATATTACCGCACTGAATATTATTGCCGTTCATTTTGATAATGATGGCTATGTCACCGGGATTAAACGCTACACCCTTGCCGATCATCATAATATTGTCCCTGTGGGCAAGAGAACAAAGACTTTTGGCCGGGAATTGAGCTTTATTCAGGAATTATTCAGCAATATCGGCCAATTTGGTGCGGCCGGTCCGTCAACCGTCCAGCCCGGCAATTAAATAAATATGCGGCGCCTGTCTACTTTGTTCCTGCTGCTATTATCAGGCCCGACCTTGCTCTGGACCAACCCGGCGGCGGCCGAAGAAACCTACATGAAGGCGGGGAATTATATTGCCGCAGCCCTCGGTAAAAAGCCCGAAAAACCCGGTATTCTCTGGATAACCAAAGACATCAAGCCCATTGTTACCCGAATATTACGCCGCCAGAGATCGCCGTTACGCTATCGCTATTACCGCCGGGGCAATCGGACGGTATGGATCTTGAACATTATTGGTAAAACCCTGCCGATCACGACCGGAATCACGATTGAGGGCGGCAGGGTCATCGATGTGACCGTGCTGACATATCGGGAAAGCCATGGCTCGGAAATTCGTTTCCCGGCCTATAGCCACCAGTTTATTAATGTTGGACTTACAAAAAAACTATTTCTATCAAAGCCTATCAATGGTATCTCGGGAGCAACATTATCCAGCAATGCCATGAAGAGAATTGTCCGTCTGGCATTATATCTGGATAGCAGGGTTATGAAAAAAAATGTCGCACCAAAGCAAGAACAGCCAAAAAAATAATCGCCGACATAAGATAATCCGGCGCGGCCATCGATGGGTTGGCTATAGTGTGCTGGTGTTTGTCCTTATCCTGAGCATCACCGGCCTGATCCTGAATCACACAGAAAAATTAGCGCTCAATCAGATCATAATTAATAACAAAGTGGTGTCCGCCCTTTATAATCAGCAGGCCCCCAAAACCCCGCCGACAAGTTTCCGCCACGGCAAATTATGGCTGAGCTGGCTTGAGGGCCGTTTATATCTTGACGGCAAATTCATCGCCAGAAATAACGAACCACCGCTCGGCTTTGCCCGCCAGAAAAAGCTGGTCGTCGTCGGCTCAAAAAGCCATATTTCGCTGTATCTTGCCGACGGTTCCGCCGTTGAAACCCTCGACCTGTCATCCCTGCCCGGAAAAATTCTGGCTTTTGGCCAGTCGGATAACGGAGATGTCCTGATCACCACCGCCAGCGGCAATTATGCTGCGGACAGCGATTTTATCGCGTGGCGGAAACTTCCCGCTACAGTTGGTTTCACCCCGGACCACCCGCTGGCGACACCGGCAAAGATCAGAAAAAAAATATTGCAGGATTTTCGGGGGCCGGGAATAAGCTTATATCGCCTTATTCTTGATCTGCATTCCGGCCGCATCTTCGGGTTTCTTGGCCCTTATCTTATGGACTTAGCCGCGATTGGCCTGATAATCCTCGGCATTACCGGCTTGATACAGCGCAGACGCCCGACCAAAGACAAACAGAAAAGAAAATAGATTTTCGAGGAATTATCATGACAATACTGCAAATCATTGTACTCGCCGTTGTTCAGGGCATAACTGAATTTCTACCGATAAGTTCTTCGGCCCATCTTATTCTTGTGCCGACATTGACCGGGTGGCCGGATCAGGGAATCCTGATGGATGTCGGGCTTCACCTTGGCACACTGGGCGCGGTTATGCTGTATTTTCGTACGGATATTGCCCGAATGGTGGTGGCCTTCTGGCATATGATTACCTTCAACAAAGGGATAAATCAGCAGGACAAGCGATTAATGATTGCGGTTATCCTCGCCACTATTCCCATTGTTATTATCGGCGGAACCATCTCGATAGAGGGCTGGAACAATGCCTGGCGCTCCCTTAAGGTTATTGGCTGGACCAGCATTATTTTCGGCATTCTGCTTTATGTCTTTGACCATAAATGTAACGTCACCAGAAAAATAGCCGAACTGCGCTATGGTCAGGCCATCATTATCGGCTTTGCCCAGGTTCTGGCGGTAATTCCCGGTACCAGCCGATCAGGCATTACCATGACCGCCGCCCGGGGATTGGGATTTAACCGCAGAGACTCCGCGCGCTTTTCCATGTTAATATCAATCCCGACCATTATGATCGCGGGTGCCATGGATGGCCTTGACCTGATGAAAAACGGCAATGCCGCATTGGATAAAGAGATATTAATCGGGGCCAGCCTGTCGTTCATCACCGCCCTCGTCGCCATTGCCGCACTGATGAAATGGCTGGAGAAATCCAGTATGACTCCTTTTGTCATTTACCGGATAATTCTGGGCGTGGGGCTGCTTGGTCTGGTATATTTACGGTAAGATCATTCCATAAAATCAAGCAGGGAAATGATGATATCGACGGTATCATTATCACTGGACATCGGCAGGCTCAGGGTGGAGTAATAGCGGTAGTCTTCTGATTCCACTGGAAATTTACACTTGCAATAATAGCCTTTCCGTGTCCTGACTAGGTCTGTCAGCCGTTTGACAATATCGCCGGTAAAAGATATCTGATCCAGCAACTGGCTTGTCCCGTCGAGGCTGAATGCCCTGACAAGATCGGTCCCGAACAGACGGACCTTAAGCCGAATTCTATCCCCGGCGATAACATCTGCCATCCAGATAGAAGAGAGCAGATACGGGATATCCGCCGGATTCATATCAACGCGGGACGGCATCAGACGGTCGCCCTTGATCTTTAACCAGTAAGCATATAAATCACCTTGCTTACTGGACGAAAATTTTTGCGGATCCAATGTCGTTACTTTATGATTAATCAATCATTATCCCTCTCCTATCTGTTATTACCGATCATAATACCCGATAAAATCCGCTAATCAAATAAAGTTTTGTCGTAAAAATCAAGCCGCCGGTATAATTCCCGGTCAAATATTTAAACGACCAAAGACACCGGCCTTGTGAAATTCGGCCATTTGCTCTTCGCCAAAACCGAATTCAGTCACCAGTAGCGCATTATCCGCGCCCACGGCCCCGCCCTTGAAATGAAATTGTGCCGGGCTTGCCGACATCTTTATCGCGCAGCCGACCTGTTCTATACCGTCGACATTGACGACCATATCCCGGCTGAGTAATTGTGGATGATGACAGGCTTCCGCCAGCGTCAATACCGGTTCGACACAGGCGTCGGCGGCTTTGAACAGCCGCAGACAATCATCATAGCTTTTACTCCGGAAAAAGCGGGTGAGCTGATGCTTGAACTCTTTTTGCCGGTCAAGGTCTGGGGAAAGCGCCAGATCAGTCCATTCCTGATGTTCCGTCGCTATGCACAACGCCTGTCTGAATTTTGGCTCAAGGCCGCCAACCGAAAAATAGCGGCCATCACTGGTCTCATAATAATCATAAAACTGCTGACCGTTTAACAGCTCCTGTTCCGGCCCGGTGAGAACCCCGGCCCCCAGACAGCTTGAGACCGGAATGGCGTTGAGGGTAAAGGCGGCGTCGGTCATGCTGATATCGACATATTGCCCCCGGCCGGTTTCGGTGCGCTGCAGCGCCGCCGCCAGCAGCCCCGCCACCAGATGGAGCGCGCCCCCGGCAAGGTCGGCAATCTGAATTCCCGCTGGCACCGGGGCCTGTCCCTTGCGCCGGCTGTGATCGGCAATACCGGCCAGCGCCAGATAGTTGATATCATGACCGGCCCGGTCGCGATATGGTCCGCTCTGGCCATAGCCGGTAAGAGAACAATAAATCAGCCTCGGGTTAAGGGCGTTAAGGCTCTGATAACCAAGACCCAGCCTGTCCATGACCCCGGGGCGGAACTGGTCAATGACAATATCATAATCCATGATTATTTTTTTAATGATTTCAACGGCCTGTGGTTTCCTTAAATCCAGACCGAGCGAGTGCTTGGAGCGATTGAGATAGCGATGAAGATAGGACACATCACCGTCCT
>JAADGA010000124.1 GCA_013152615.1 Alphaproteobacteria bacterium | reverse complement strand
CCAAAACAAAAAATTACCCTATATAAGATCTTATTAGTTGTTTTTTAACCTGTTTACCGCTATAATAAACCCATAGGTTGCAACCGTACCATAAATCCCTTGAAAGGTCATAACCGTGACCTTTCATCTGCCTGACTGCCTCGGTGACGCCAACCAAGCCTCACCGGGGTTTTTTTTCTGGAATTAAAGATTATGCTGGCACCGGTGCCATGCCAGATTTAGAGCAATGGACAAGGGCGGCCGGGCTATCTGGATGTATCAACATCTGTGGCCCGAACCGCCCTTGAATTATATGGTAACGGTAACGTTACCTTTTAACGCCGTTAGATACTGCTTACCTTGTGGGTAAGGGTCATAAGCTTGTCATTCCATTTGCCCTTGACCTTGAACTGGCCGACGGCACCAAGCTCAAAAGCGGTGATAAGGTCATGGTTAAGATAGGCATATACCCCCGGTTGCTGGAAGGTATAAAGTGCCGCCCCGGCGGAGCCGCCACGGATAAACCAGGTCTCAAGCCCGTGGGCGGGCGCATCGGCAAAGGAACCAGTCTCCCAGACATAATCGCCATGTCCACCAATCAGATGCGGGCGGGTATCCCGGTTTGCCTGTGCATGAATGATCAGCACCCGTTCGCCGACTGTGGCGGTCATCGCATTCTTGCCGGTAAGCGACCCGACCGCGCCGTTAAAGACGACGTGACTGGGCTTCAGCGTTGCCATTGCTTCCAGCGAATCCGAAAAGTCCTGAAGAATATGTTTATATTTCTTGAACTTGCCGTTCCGCCTTTCGCGCAACACATAAAAATCCTGCTCACCAACATAATAGGCACGATCATAAGGCAGTGGGGTGCCGTCCCCGTCTTTCAGCCCGTCGCGCGGCAGGACCATGATCGCCCCGTTCATGCCATGGGTAACATGATAGGGAATCATCAGCCCACCCGGCGCACAATGATAGACATGGACCCCGGCATAGGTTGCCCGAAACAGCAACGTGACCTTTTGCCCCGGTTTGACATGGGTCAGCGCCCCGCCACCAAGACCACCGGTTGAGGCATGCAGGTCGATATTATGGGTCAACTGGTTGGTTTTGGGGTTGATCAGGGTTAATTCAACATAATCGCCCTGATGAACCACAATGATTGGCCCCGGCACCGAGCCGTCAAAAGTCATCGCCCAGATGCGGACATCATTCTTTTTATCGACAAGGATTTCCTTTTCCTCGATCGTCATGGTTACCTCGACGATTTTTGGGCCACCCTTGGCAATCTGGGTATGTTTTGGCAGGAATGGCGGTGCGACCAGTTCCTGTTTTACCCGGGGAAGGCTGGAAATATCAATATCATCGGTTGTAACCCCAAGGCCGTTGGCGGCGACGGAAGAAGGGATGGTGGCCGAATGCATTTGTGGATACGGGGTTGCTGCGGAGGCGGTCATGGTACTGGCCAATGTTGCCGCCGCAGCGGTACCTACAACTGCGGTAGTAAGAAATTCCCGGCGGCGACGGTCCGCCAAACCCGGGTTTTGGGGAGATTTAGGGGTATTTGTCATCGGTTGTTCCTCTTCATTTAGTGTTTATGTGTCCTTTCTAAATATCCCTTCGACGTCGATTTAATTTGACACGGATCAATTTTCCGTTGAAAGATTTTAAAATATACAATTCCCCAATAAGGCTATGCCGGGGACTTAACTCTGGACCGTGATGGCAACAAAGCGCTGATACAAAAGCTGAAGACCCTGCCCCCGGGAGCCTTGCAAAGGATATACTGTCCTCTTTTTGGTCTGCTTTCTCAGACATTTTTCTTGCGCAATTAAATCATCCTGTCAGAATGACGCCAGTTTCAATTTATTTTTATTTGTCACCCTTAAATATATGACAGAGCCAGTTGATGGATATACAACCACTGCCATTTTCTTTTCCCTATGCTATCGCTTTCTGGGGGACATATATCTGGGCATTTTATCTCTCGGAATGGAACATGATCCGCCGCTCAGCAAAAACCATGGACAGTCAGGCAATTCCGAAAAAAAGTGAGCTGAAATGGATTGGGACTATGATGCTGGTGGCTCAGTTCGTTGCCTTTGCCGTATCATTTTGGGATGTCGCACCATTTCCCCCGGCAGGGAGCAAACCGGCGTTTTTTCTGGGTATTGTCCTGATTATTGTCGGGAGCGCCCTGCGTCGCCATTGCTTTCGCATGCTGGGAGCTAATTTCACGATCGACGTCCGGGCACATGAAAATCAAACGATTGTTGATCAGGGCGCATATGCTTTAGTGCGGCATCCGAGCTACACCGCCGGACTAATCATGGTGGTCGGGCTTGGGTTGGCGCTCGGTAGTTATCTCAGCCTGGTGATCATCACGACGGTCACTTTATTTGCCTATCTTCAACGCATAGGGTTTGAGGAACAGACTCTGACTGCCGCACTCGGGGAAAAATATCTTGCTTATGCCAGAGGTCGAAAGCGCCTGATGCCGTATATTTACTGATATAGAACTAAATTCGGGCTGATTGAGATAATATCAGATCACTTTTAATATTTATTATTTGAAAAGAAGAAAAATGTATCGTCACTATTTTGTATATTGGCAGAAATTGATTGCCAGCCTGCTGCTTTTTTGGCTGATGGCCTCATTTTCGGTCGCCGGGGGAATTACCCTTAACTATATCGGAATGCAGATCATTCCCCATAACTATAAATTTGATAATACAATTGTCGGTGGCCTGTCGGCGCTCGATTATAATGCCGCAACCGGTCGTTTCGTTACTATCAGTGATGACCGTTCGCAAAAAAGTCCGGCACGCTTTTACGGCCTGAAGCTTGCGTATGATGCCAGCGGGTTCCAAAGCTGGAAATTAACCGATGTCCATTTTATGAAACGGCCCGACGGCAGCCGATTTCCCGGACCAGCCAAGTCGGGCAAAACCTCGGTTGACGCCGAAGCTATCAACCTCGCCCCGGGCGGACGCAGCTATTTCTGGACCAGTGAGGGGCAGGCAAACTACGGTGAAAATCCGTTTATTCGCGAGATGACCCTTGACGGGACTTACCTGCGGGATTTTGCGGTGCCGAAAAAATTTCTGGTGGGCAAAAATAGCGGGATCAGGGACAATCTGGCATTTGAAGGCCTGACCGTTGATCCGGGCGGCAAGACAATTATGGTGTCGACCGAAGGTCCGCTGCTTCAGGACGGGCCAGTGGCCCCCGCCCGCCATGGCGCGGTCATTCGCCTCATTCAGTTTGATATTAAAACCGGTCAACCGCTTCATGAATATGCCTACCCGGTGGCCCCGGTTCACCAGCCGAGCGTGCCGCCGGGACGCTTCTCCATCAACGGCGTATCCGCCATTCTCGCGGTCGCCAAGCATAAATATATCGTGGTTGAGCGCTCTTTTGCGGTTGGTGCCGGCTTATCGGTCCGGCTCTATCTGATTGATCTTGCCGGGGCAACGGATGTCAAGGCATTATCCAGCCTGAAGACAGCCCGTTATCAGCCGGTAACCAAAAAACTGCTGCTTGATACCGGGACATTGGGCATCGCGATCGACAATCTCGAAGGCATAACCTTTGGCAAAAGACTGAAAGATGGCCGCCGCAGCCTGCTGATGATTGCGGATAATAATTTCCGCGCCGCCCAGAAAACCCAAATCCTGGCTTTCGCGGTCACCGGGCTGCAGTAACCGGTTAAAATTCGACACCAACCGCGTCGGAGATAAAATACATTAGCGGGGTCGCCGCCTCAAATGCGCTGATGACCTCGTCAATAAATTCAGCGGTCGCCGCCGTCGCCGCTGAACTGACATCTTTCATGGCGAAAAAGCTTTTACGCTTGATGTCTTCGATATGAGGGGCCGCCGCATCAAACCCGCGCGGCGGGCGTTTCAGGCCGTCGCCCCGGATGCCGCCAAACCGGGCTGTTATATTTTTGTCGTCAATAACCGCCTGCCATTTTTGCGGCTTATTGAGGATGCGCTGACGGATTTTGCCGAGTGCCTGTGCGGGCGGCAACCAGATGCCGCCGCCGTACCGTATATTACCGGCCTCGAGATGGACGTAAAAGCCGGGAGCATGGGCATCCCTGCCCCGCCGGTGGCGGAACTGGGCGGCGGCATGCTCTTTGTAAGGGCGTTTATCCTTTGAAAAGCGGACATCACGGTAAATGCGGAACATTGAGCCTTTGTTGGGCCGGGGGTCGGCGTTATAATGAGGGGAAATCTGGCGTAATTTTGGCGCGATGGCACTGATGAAAGCACTGACCGGGGCGACAACATCACGCTGATAGCGTTCCTTGTTGACCGCAAACCATTGCCGGTCGTTATTCTGTTTCAGGTCGGCGAAAAAACCCCAGAAATCCGGGCCAAAGCCGTTAAACAGGTCAGTCATAAGCTCATATCCGTTATCAGGTTATTCCGAAGATTCCATTAAATCAGCACAGCCACAATGACGATAGAAGCTCGAGGTCAGAGAACATAATATCGCCATCGGCAAAGTCAGAACAGGGGCAGAAACCAGCACGAAAATATAGATCATATCCGGGTCGGGAGCCGTCCCGGCCAGCAGATCAATCTGGAAATAATGATCCGCTGCCCACAGAAGCAGTGCCTCGACCGCCAGCAGCGGGATCCCGCCACCCAATGTCGCCGCCAACATACAAAAAGTATTTTTGCGGGTGATGCGCCATGAGGTGGTAAAATCCAGTGATTTGCCGATCGTCAGCGAGGAAAAAGCCATACTCAATCTCAGGGCTATCACCAGCAGGAAGGTAAAAACAACCAGCAGCGCAAAAATATAGAGGGCATATTCCCCGTGACCAAGATCGGTAATGGTGCCGGTCATTTATTTTGACCCGATTATGACCCGGAGATAAAGCCCCCCGCCGGTCACGATTACCGCCACCACCAGTCCCATACCGAAGAAAATCATTGAATTAAGTATCAGCCTCAGGCTACGGGTAATCAAGGGCCACACGCGTCTGCGGATCAGGTTTTCCGGCCCCAGAAGATAGAGCCGGTGCCACAGGATGGTCATCGGCACCGCCCAGACAAACGTGGTCAGCACCAAGATCGCGAAGGACAGATTAAACCCGGCGGGCATTTTTCCTGTGGTCAAGGATACCGCCAATACCGGCTCAAGCAACCCGGCCAGCCCGGCGAGACAAAACGGCAGCACCGCCACCAGCGAAATCATAATATGCTGGAGCTTGTAAAACCATAGACAGCGGTAAGCCTGACAAATTGCCGGGAAAATATTCAGTCTGCTACATTCGACATTCATAAATCGGTTGTCTTTGATAAATTT
>JAADGA010000123.1 GCA_013152615.1 Alphaproteobacteria bacterium | reverse complement strand
GGCATTTCTTTTGCTGATAATTACCTGCCGGGTATTGATGTGATCATGCCCAACACCAGCTATATCGAGCAGCGACGGGAGCGGCTCGCCGGATTGATCATCACCCATGCCCATGAGGATCATGTCGGGGCGTTGGCCTATCTGTGGCCGCGCCTGCGCTGTCCGGTATATGCAACCCCCTTTACCATGATCCTGATCCGGCTTAAATTGGCCGAGGCCGGGCTTTTGGACGAGGTGCCGCTGATTGAGGTGCCGCTGGAAGGCCGGGCAGAGGTTGGCCCGTTCACCGTGGATTTCCTGTCGCTTACCCATTCTATTCCAGAGCCGAATGCAGTCCGGATCACCACCAGTGCCGGGACGATATTCCATACCGGTGACTGGAAGCTCGACCCTGATCCGCTGGTCGGAGAAAAAACCGATGAGGATAAAATACGCGCGGTCGGCGATGGCGGGGTTCTGGCGCTGGTCTGTGATTCAACCAATGTTTTCAATGGTGAGGCATCAGGGTCGGAGCGCCAGGTCCGGGATAATATAACCCGGATGCTATCGACCAAAAAAGGCAAGATATTCTGTGCGGCATTTTCATCCAATGTCGCGCGGGTGGATACTCTGGCCCGGGCGGCACAGGATAATGGCCGTGAGGTCTGTCTGATTGGCCGGTCGCTGAAACGCAATGTCGCCGCAGCTATTGAGGCCGGCTACCTCACGGATTTCCCGCGATTGACGGAGGAGGGCGCTGCCGCCGGTCTGCCCAATGAAAAAATACTCTATATCTGCACCGGTTGTCAGGGCGAGGCCCGGGCGGCACTGATGCGGATTGTTCAGGGTAACAATCGGGACGTGACCATCGTTCGGGGTGATACGGTTATCTTCTCCTCCAAGATCATTCCGGGCAATGAACTGCCGATTGGGCGACTGCATAATAGTCTGGTTGATCTCGGCGCAGAGGTCATTACCGAGAAAGACTCTTTTGTCCATGTTTCCGGTCACCCGGGGCAGAGGGAACTCGCGCAGATGTATGACTGGATCCGGCCGGAAATTCTGGTGCCGGTTCATGGTGAGGTGCGCCATATGGAGAAACAGGCGGAATTTGGCCGGGCCTGCGGCATCCCGGAAATAATTGTGCCCCGCAACGGTACGCTGATCCGGCTCGCCCCCGGCCCGGCAAAAATTGTTAATCATGTTGAGGTCGGACGTCTGGCCGTTGATGGCCGCTTTATCATTCCGGTCGAGGATGATGCTATTGTGGCCCGTCGGCGGATACTTTATAATGGTGCGCTGGTGGTGTCGGTGGTGGTTGATGGCCACGGGGCATTTCTGGCCTGTCCGCAGATCACCAGTCTCGGCAATCCGGCAGAGGCAACGGAGGCTTTCAAAGCGGCAATGGTCAAGGCGGTATTTGCCGGCGCGGACAGGCTCAGCCGTTCGCAACGGGCCGACAGGGATAAACTGGCGGAAAGTATCAGAATTCAGGTGCGCAAGGCCGCCAAAAATTATACCCTGAAAGAAAGTGGCCCCGTGACCGTGGTCAATGTGACACAGATAGCAGACAGGAAGAAATAAGCTTATGATCGGGAAATTAAATCATGTGGCGATTGCGGTCAATGACCTCGATGCGGCAGCGGCGCTCTACCGGGATACGCTCGGGGCGACAGTGTCCGGCGCGGTGCCGCAGCCGGATCACGGGGTGACCACGGTCTTTGTTGAGCTGGCCAATACCAAAATTGAATTGCTGGCACCGCTTGGAGACGGCTCACCGCTTGCCGCTTTTCTCGATAAGAATAAATCCGGCGGCATTCATCATATCTGTTATGAGGTCAAAGATATATACGCCGCCCGTGACAAGCTGGTGAAGCAGGGACTGCGTATTTTAGGCTCGGGGGACCCTGTCCCCGGGGCGCATGGCAACCTTATTCTGTTTTTACATCCGAAAGATTTTTGTGGCACCCTGATTGAACTTGAGCAACAGCCATGACTATCATCGGCCATCTGGTTATATTCTTAATCGCCTGGCTGTTGACATTCTTTATTGTGTTACCCTGGGGACGAACCGGACATCATGACGGTGGGGAGGACTGCCGGGCAGCTTCTCCGGTCAAGGCCAAAATGGGTCGGAAACTGTTGATTACCACCGGCATTGCCGTTGTTATCTGGGCAATTTTCTGGGCGGTGGCGGCCTTTCACCTGATTTCGGTTTCCTGAGTCACCGTCATAAATATTTCAGCAGGCAAAAAATAATCTGTTTTTCAGCAGGGCACCCGCTTTCTTTCCGGGTCGGTAAATCTGTGGCAAAAATGTTTATTAATTGCTGAAAATACGTCATCTCATTGGAAATAATAATATTTTCCGGACTTTCTTTTATGTTGCAAAAATAACACAGTGTGCTTTTTATGTTATAGCTAACCCCTTATAAAATAAAGATAATTTTTCTCTTGATTTCGCCTCTCATCTGCCTGAATATAGCTTACAGGGACACTCTTGGTGTAGGAGTGTTCCTGTAGCCCATCGTGGGCGTTTCCTCCCTAAACTCGGGCCGCTTCGATATGATCGAAGCGGTTCTTTTTTTGTGATTAGGGCAAAGTCAGGCCTGTTTGACCAAATTTGCGGTGCCATCCGACTGAGGCCAACAGGACTGACTTTGTTTTGAGCGTCAGAAGGTTTTTTTGATGCTGAGACCCCATTCACGCGGGCGGTTATAGATCGCTTCGGAAAAGCCGAAACTGTTTAAATCCGAAGACGCGCTGTTGATAAATCTTTTATCGGTAAGATTGCTCCCGAACAGGCTGATTTCCCATTGACCCTGCAACATCTGATAACTTAAGCGCGCATTGAATATACTATGGGCTTTTCTGATGATTGATGGCGTATTGGTAATATCGGAGAAGGAGGCACTTTCATAAGTCCAGTCGCCGCGAACGGTGAATCGGCCATTATTCCGTATATCCCAGCTATATTCGGCATAGGCGCTCATGGTCCATTTCGGGGCTCTGATGCCTTTACTGTTCATGGTTACGCCGACAACGGTTGGATCAAGCTGGTTAATTTTAAAACTCAGATATCCCAGATTGCCACCAACCCGCATCCCGGCTATCGGGATTGCCTGAAAATCCATTTCAACCCCTTTGATTCTGGCGGCACCAATATTGCTGGTTCGCAGGACCAGACTGCCGGTATTTTTGGAGAAGCTGATGACATTTACCTGCATGTCGGTGTAATTCATATAGAAGGCATCAAGATTGAGCCGCAGGCGGTTATCAAGAAATTGAGATTTGACGCCAATTTCATATGATGACACATATTCGGGATTAAACGTTTCAACCAGAGCAGATTCGGTTGGTCGGCCATTAAAGCCGCCACTCTTGAACCCGCGGGCAAAAGAGACATAACTCATGATGTTATCCGTCCATTGATATTGGAGGTTCGCCATCGGGGTGGCGGCATTCCAGCTGTTGGACACGGTGGTCAGCGGCACAATAAACAGGCCGCTGGCAATCCGGCGGTGGCGCAGGGTGTAATCTTTCTTTTCATGGGTATAGCGCAGTCCCCCCGTTAGCGATAGCTTGTCGGTTATGTCAAATGTCGCCTGACCGAAACCGGCAATACTGGAAATCCTCATTTCATTAAAAATATCCAGATCAAGGTCAAGGAAATGATTGAGGAAATTACCGGCACCGCCAAATCCCGAGCTGAGTGGGCCGGGCAGGGCTTCGAGCGCTTTATACATGCCGGAAATCAATCTCACCTGATTTCGGTCCTGATCATACTCACTAAAATAAAAGCCACCGGCCTGCCAGTGCAACCGACCATCGAAAGAATTTCCGACAAACTGTATTTCCTCGCTGAACTGGTGCTGTTTCTGTTTGTCATTGGTGGCAACAATAGGCAGCGGCGAGCCATCACCATCGCGACCGAATTGGGTTTTAAAGCCCCGGTAGGCGGTAATTGATTTTGCGACAACATCGTCCAGATCCCATTTTACGGTTCCGCTCACCCCCCAGCCGTCATAGGAAACACCGTTGGGACCGGTGCCGTAACTGTCATTGACATTGCCGGGAATAAGAAAGCGGCTGTCATAGGGCAGGCCCGACGGAATCCCGATTACTTCATTCCACTGCAGGGTCGGAAAGGCTTTCGAGATATCAATCTTTGTGACAACTGTTGGCGCGGAATTCTGTTTCCATTTACTGTAATCCGCAGAAATATCTACCGTAATCCGGTCTGACGGCAGCCAGCGAATGGCCGCCCTGACCGCGGTCTGGTTCTGGTTGCCAAGGCCCTTGTCGAGTATCTTTTTGGTTGCAAAATCCAGCCTGTTGCCATAGCCGTCCCGGTTTTTCGTCGAAAAGGATATTTTGGCAAATAACTGATCCTTGATAATCGGAAAATCAAAATTTCCCCGGGTATCGATGCGATTATAGCCGCCGACTGTAACCTCGGCCATGCCACCGGTCTCTCCGGTTGGTTTGGCCGAGATGATATTAATTGCCCCGCCAATAGTGTTTTTGCCAAACAGGGTGCCTTGTGGTCCGCGCAAAACCTCAACCCGTTTCAGGTCAAGCAAATCCATAACCCCGCCGATCGTCCGCGGGAAATATACCCCGTCAATATATATCCCGACGCCGGGGTCGGTGGTGAATAGAAAGTCATCCTGGCCGACACCGCGAATATAGACATTGGCACTTGGTCCGCCGCCGCCCCTGGCAGTCGAGGATACCGTCACATTCGGGATGAATGACATCACCTGCATCAGATTGGTCAGATTGCGTTTTTCAAGGTCTGCTTTTGAAAAAGCGGCAACGGCAATTGGGGTACGCTGCAAGGATTCTTTACGCTTTCTGGCGGTAACCGTAATTTCCTCAAGTACGGAATTGTCATATTTTGAGGGTTGTGGTTGTGCATAGCTGTTTGCTGCACCAAAAACCATGCCATATCCCAGCACCAGCATAAAAGGGCCTGACAGGTTTCTCCTTCTGCCTTTCATGGTCTTGCTGACTATGCCCCGGGACTGTGAATTCTTATAATTCTGCATCATAACCTCCCTGTTATTGTGCCATTCGAAAACCCCCATTACCGAATAGTTTAGCAATTACCCTGATTGGATAAAATAGCGTAAACAGCTTAATTTGAGGCAGAATTCCGTTTATATCCGGCCTGTTTTCCCGCCATTGACAAAATGGTTCAAATAACAGCAGGATAGAGACGCCACATAAATCATTGCGTTAAATGCCGAATTAAGCTACATTTACCGCTATTATGGATGGATTACAAAATCAGGATTTGAAAGATATTTTATCCTTGAATGAGGTTGCCATCAGCTGCAAAACTATCGGTG
>JAADGA010000122.1:5411-10022 GCA_013152615.1 Alphaproteobacteria bacterium | reverse complement strand
GCATGATCGAAGGATCAAATGTTCAGCCAATCATCGAAATTACCCGGATGATTCAAGTCAGCCGGTCTTATATGGAGACCGCCAAACTTATCAACAGCCTCCAGCAGGTCAAAACCAAAGCCATTAACCAACTGGCCAAGGTTGGATAGATTCCGCCATGAAAATACAGGATACCCATTATGAAAGCACTTAGTATAGCCGCAACCGGCATGATCGCCCAGCAGCTTAATGTCGAGGTTATCTCCAATAATATCGCCAATATGAATACCACCGGCTTTAAAAGACAACGGGCCGAATTTCAGGATCTGCTCTATCAGAATCTTGCGCGGGTCGGGGCGACCTCTTCTGATACCGGAACCATCAGCCCGACCGGTATTCAGGTCGGGGTCGGGGTGAAAACCGGCGGCGTTTACCGGATTACCCAGCAGGGCAGTGTCGTCGGCACCGGCAACCCGCTTGATCTGGCCATCAATGGCAACGGCTATTTCCGGGTTCTGCTGCCCAACGGCAATAATGCC
Organism: Alphaproteobacteria bacterium; assembly: GCA_013152615.1. Taxonomy (GTDB): domain Bacteria; phylum Pseudomonadota; class Alphaproteobacteria; order Sphingomonadales; family Emcibacteraceae; genus Paremcibacter. Next base: position 9,504 of record JAADGA010000122.1, on the reverse strand, counting down.
TATACCCGCTCCGGCTCACTCCAGCTCGGGCCGACCGGCCAGATCGTCACCATTGAGGGCTATACCGTGGCCCCGGGCCTGACGATTCCACAGGGGGCAACAGATATTACCATCAACCCCAACGGCGAGGTACTGGTCAAGCTTCAGGGGCAGATTACCCCAAGCAATATTGGCCAGCTGGAACTGGTTGCCTTCCCCAATCCCGCCGGGCTCGAAGCCATCGGCAGCAATAAATTTCTGGAGACCCCCGCCTCCGGCACCGCCAATATCGGGGTGGCCAATACCCCGGGCTTTGGCGTTATCCTGCAAAAATTTCTGGAAAATTCCAACGTAAATTCCGTATCCGAGATTACCGCCCTGATCACCGCGCAAAGAGCCTATGAAATGAATAGCAAGGTCATCACAACCGCCGATCAGATGATGAGCGTAACCTCAAATCTGAGATAGGATAATAGCATGATACGCCTATTTTACCGCAGCCTGTTCCTGATCCTGACATGGGCAATAACCACACAGTCAGCCTTTGCCCTTGCCGAGGTAAAGTCATCTGTCACCGTCACCAAATCGGTCATCACGCTGGGCGACCTGCTGGAGAATCTTGACAGGGGCAATGATATCCGGGTTATGGACTCCCCGCCGCCCGGCCAGAAAATATCGATCTCAACCAGTTATCTGGTCGATCTTACCCGCCAGCATCATGTTTACTGGCAGAACAGCCGCAATATTCACCATATTACCGTCACCAGAAAAGGTCAGGCTATTCGCTTTGAAGAGCTCAGGCCGCTGATTGAGCAGGAACTGGCCAGCCGCAAGCTGGTAGACAAGCATAGCGCGCTGTTTTTTAACCGCCGCAATGCCATGCTGTATCTTCCCGAACATAGCAGCATTGATGATATTACCCTGAAGAAATTAACCTTTAACCCGAAAAGCAAAAGATTTTCTGCTGTGGTTGCCATTCCCGACGGCAATGGCACTCAGACAACCGCCGTCCTCCGGGGGCGCACCGAGGCCATAAGTTACCTGCCGGCCCTGAACAAAATACTCGCCCCCGGCCGCACCATCACCGCCCAGGATATCGTCTGGATTGCCGTGCCAAGCCAGCGGATAAGCCGCAACATCATCCGGCGCAAAAGCCAGATGATCGGCCTGACGCCACGCCGCCAGCTGCGCCGGTCAACCGCGCTAAGGCCGAGTGATCTGGAACGGCCCAGAATTATCACCCGTGGCCAGAGAGTGAGCATTATTTTCCGCTCGGGAAGACTGAGCCTTACCGCCATCGGCAAGGCGACCGAGAATGGTGCCCGGGGCGACCTCATTCGGGTGATCAACAGCAAATCCCATAAAACGATTGAAGCGACAGTGATCAATCCCGAGCAGGTTCAGGTTATGACCGCCGAAAACAACCTGACACAGATTAACAGTATGGCACAGTTGAGCCAGCCGCGATGACGGGTAACAGAACAGGATTATTAACATGACTTACCGCTCAGACATATCTGGATTTCCCCGTTTCAGACTTCCCCATTTCCGATTACTGAAGGCAAGAAAAGCCGTCTGGCTCGGGCTTTTTGTGGTTTTTCTGCTGCCGGGCTGTAGTGCGGTTGACCGGATTGCCAATATTGGCAAGGCCCCTGATCTGGCGCCGATCAACCCCGATCGGGTGATCCCGCAGCAAAACCCGCCTGCGGACCGGGCCATCCGGGTCATCCCCCGAGCAAAAGCCAAGGTATATCACACCGGAAATTCCCTGTGGCGGGTTGGCTCAAAGAATTTCTTCAGAGATCAGCGCGCCAGCAAAGTCGGGGATATTCTGACCGTTAATATCACCATTAATGACAAGGCCAGCATTGACAACAAAACAACCCGCACCCGCAATAACACCGACAAGGCCAATGCGACAAAATTTCTTGGCCTTGAAAGCAAGCTGGATAAAATTCTGCCGAGCAGCGTTGATCCGTCATCGCTGATAGATATGGGCAGCACCACCTCCAATATCGGCTCCGGCAAGGTCAAGCGCAGTGAGACCATTAACCTGACTCTTGCCGCCGTGGTGACTCAGGTTCTGCCCAACGGCAATATGGTTATTCAGGGCCGTCAGGAGGTCCGGGTAAATTTTGAAGTCCGGGAATTGACCGTCATGGGTGTCATCCGGCCGGAAGATATCAGTGCCACCAACACCATCGACCATACCCAGATCGCCGAAGCCAGAATATCATATGGCGGCCGCGGCCAGCTCACTGATGTCCAGCAGCCGCGTTACGGCTCACAGCTGTTTGATATCCTGTTTCCTTTTTAGGTCAGGTTGCGAATTTAGGTCAGGTTGCGAGTCTGGCTCGGGTTACGAGTCCAGATTAAGGCTGCGAGTCTGGGTCAGGTTGCGAGTCCAGGTTAAGGCTGCGGGCGGGCCAAAATATGTGCCGGGTCAGAATATGCGCCTACCCGAAAATTATGCGACCCGTAAATTATGCCGATTGTGCGGCCCGGAATATGCGCGGTCCTGAAACTGCGCGGCCCGAAAATTACCCGGTTCAGGAGTCGCCCGGTTCAGGAATCACGATGAACCTTTTCATATTTTTCATGCTCTTCCTGGGCTTCCAGGGTCATCATGGCAATTGGGCGCGCATCCAGCCGGCCAAGATCAATCGGCTCGCCGGTAACCTCGCAATACCCATATTCCCCCTTCTTGAGCCGGTCAATTGCGGCATCAATCTTGGCAATCAGTTTGCGCTGGCGATCCCGGGTTCTCAATTCAATCGACCAGTCGGTCTCCGAGGAGGCCCGGTCGGCGATATCCGGCTCTTTCTGGCTGTCTTCCTGAAGATGATTCAGGGTCTCTCTGGATTCACGCAGAATCTCGTCTTTCCAGGCCGCAAGTTTGTTATAAAAATATTGCGTCTGGGTTTCATTCATAAATTTTTCGTCTGGCGAAGGCTTGTATCCTTCCGGCAATTTGGTCTTCATCAATAACCTCTAATTATACCAAGCAAAGTTCGGGCCTATTTTGAGGACAACCTACTCAACTCATATCCAGATTTCAAGCGTTAATATCGCTCACCGCCCGGAAGTATCGCCGAGCATTTCAAGCTTTGCCAGTTCAACCCTGATCCGCAGGTCGATATCAGCCAGAATCTTGTCCAGTGCCGGATCATTCGACAGGCTGCGCTGCTGCGATACTATCGTTGCGGCGGCTTGTAGTTTGCTGTAGGGAATTTGCCCGGCAAGTAAACCATGACGGATTATTTCCAGATGCCCCAGCAGGCTGTCCGCAGTCGCCAACCCACGCGTGCGGTCATCACTTTCGTTTGGCATTTCCTGCAGGGATAACAGGGAACTGACCTCCGTCAGCGGCGAGGTGCCGCTTGACGGGGCAGCGGCGGCGGCTTCCGATAACAGGCTCGGGCCAAACCCGGTCGCAGCCGCCCGGCGCTTTTTGCCCTTGCGCGATACGGTCGCAATTCTTCCTGGTCCTTTTATTTCCATCGGTTCCTCACAAGATTCACAAGATCAAGTCATAGCACGCCACAGATATATCAGTAACAGATCGCACCCGGGCTTCATAGACAGAAGTGGCGTTTTTTTTGCCCGGCAAGCCTTGCCCAATAAGAGGAAAAACATTCCCGGTCAATGGATAACCAGTGGATCAGGTCCGGTATTTCTATAAAAATAGTGATGTCAAACAAGGGATTATATATTATTTCTGTTGGCAATACTATTGGCATGAATTTCGCATGGTCAGGACTGAAGTATAGTAATAATTTTCTGAAACGGAATGAATATGCGGCAGAAATCCCATAAGCAGGCCCTGAAGCGAAAGCTGATCTCGCTGGCGTTGATGGCTGTCGTCACGGTGGCAACCATGGTGCCGGTCATGGCCGATTCCCGGATTAAGGATCTGGTGTCAATTCAGGGCATCAGACGCAATCAGCTTATCGGTTATGGTCTTGTTGTCGGCCTTGACGGCACCGGTGACACCATTAGAAATGCGCCCTATACCCGACAGAGTATCGTCGCCATGCTGGAACGCCTCGGGGTCAATACCCGAGGCAAAAGAATGAAGGGCCAGAATGTCGCCGCCGTTATGGTGACCGCGAGC
>JAADGA010000122.1:0-5401 GCA_013152615.1 Alphaproteobacteria bacterium | reverse complement strand
CCGCCCAGGAAATCGTATTGACATTAATGTCAGCTCAATCGGCGACGCCAAGAATCTGCGTGGCGGCATCCTGATTGTCACCCCGCTTAAAGGGGCCGACGGCGAGGTTTATGCTGTGGCCCAGGGCTCGGTACAGGTTTCAGGATTTACCGCAGGCGGTGCCGCGTCAACCGTTACCCAGGGGGTACCGACAGCCGGCCGGATACCAAATGGCGGCATTGTTGAAAAAAAGATCAATTATTCCATGCTGACCAAGAAAAAAATTCTTCTTTCCCTTCACGATCCTGATTTTACCACCTCGCAGCGTATCGTGCGCGCCATCAATAACAAGATGAAAGCCAAAATCGCCATGGCGCTTGACCCATCCACCGTTATGGTGGTCAGGCCGGACAGCTTTCGCGGCAATATGGTCAATCTGGTGACAGATATTGAACAGCTTTACGTCGAGCCTGATCAAAAAGCCCGGGTTGTGGTTGACGAAAGATCAGGAATTATCGTGATCGGCAACAATGTCCGGGTGGGCGAGGTTGCGATCGCCCAGGGCAACCTGACCATCCGGGTCTCGGAAACGCCGCAGGTTTCCCAGCCCAATCCGCTGGCCGGGGGCAATACCGCCGTCGTGCCCAGAACAACGGTTAATGTCAAGGATAATGCCGGCAAAAAATTCGCCTTGCTCAAGCCCGGAGTCGACCTGCAGGAACTTGTTGACGGGCTGAACGCCCTTGGCATCGGCCCGCGTGACATGATTGCCATCCTTCAGGCGCTGAAGGTATCCGGCGCACTCTATGCGGAAATAGAGGTGATGTGATGGAGCTAAAACGCCCCTATGCCGCGGCAAGCCCGCCGACGGTCATTCAGAACAAAACACCAAAGTCCCAGACGGCCTTTGACCGAAAGGCCAGACAGGCTGCTGAAAAATTTGAAGCGGTTTTCCTGTCACAAATTCTCAAAAGCATGTCGGTGGGCATAAAGTCAAAGGGCCTGTTCAGCGGCGGCAGCGGCGAAGCAATTTTCAAGGGTGTCATGAATGACGAGATCGCCAAACAGATCGCCCGCAACGGGGGTATTGGCCTTGCTGATTCCGTCTATCGGGAAATCATAAAAACACAGGAAGTGAAGCTTTCAAATGCCAAATAAACCGGTTTCGACCCCTCAGGAATTCCCTGACCGCCTCACCACTACCATTCAGGAATTAACCGACGTCCTGTCGCAGGAAATAACCCTGCTTAAAACCAGCCGTCCGGGAGAAGTGCAAACACTGTTACCGCTCAAGAATGAGCTTATTGCCACCTACTACCGGGAAATGGCTGAATTAAGCAGTCATGGCGGTCTACAGGCCAGCGGTGACGGTAAGGCAATTCGCCGGTTAAAACAGGAAACCCGGATTTTTCAGACAGTCCTTGGCCGCCATAAGAGACTGGTCATGAGCCTGAAGAAAATCTCCGAGAATATGATCAGGGCGATCAGTGAAGAAGTGGTCAGGACCCAGAACCGGGCCAATCGCTACGCCGCCGACGGTTCAAAATCTGTGCGTAAATCGCCGACATCCATCTCCCTGAACCAGACCGTATGATGCTATCCGCCAGTGCCGCCAGTGCCGCCGGTGCCACCATAACCGGTAGCACACCGGATTTATTCCGATACCAGTTTATCACTTAATTCTGATATTTCCCGGTCAATATCCCTGATGTTGGTAATCAGCGCCTTGCCATGTTCCGGCGATAATTCAAGCACCAGCCGCAGAATATTCATCCAGTTCAGGTTATTCTTGGCCCGTGCCATCTCGATCTGGTCAATAAGCTGTTTTTCACCACTGCGGGAAGCATCGCCCCATTTGATCGCAACTGAATATTTATCGAAGATTCTGCGGTATTTTTTAAAAACCTCATCCCTGCCCGCCATCCAGTCTTTTTTGACAAGACCCAGAAGGTGGACCCCGGCCCGGCGGCCATTATTAATGATATGTGACCGCCTGAAGCCTTCAGTTTCAAACAGAAATTTCCGGTGCAGTTTGACCACAGCGTCATTACCTTCAATAACCTGACAGTTTAATTTCTCAATATCGAGCGAATCAAAAATAAAATTAATAAACGCAAATTCGAGCGCGGCCCCAAGCCCGCCGACGGCACTGCCGGTCAGGTAAAACGCCCAGTCCGCTTTCCTGTGCGGATAATTAATAGTATTAACGCTGGCCATACCGACAGGACAGTGATTTTCATCCAGAACCACAAATACCATCTGGCTGTCATCGGTTTTAATCCGGCTCAACCAGATTAAATGTTCATTCAAGCCGATGATGCGGTCGGTAAACATCCATTTGCGCACAGTATCCTCGTTGCGAAGGTCACGCAGTTTCAATTGGATCTCCGTACTGACATCTGTCAACGCAACCAGCTCAATTTTCCGGGGCCGACGTTTAATATCAACAGTCATGACTAATATTCCTACATCCATCGGACCCGGCAACGACGAGCCCTTCCTTCCCCTGATTTATATAGTGGTCGTCTTTATTTTATAGAGCATTCCCCGCCATCCTTCAAATCATATTCCGCATTTCAGAGCCTGCTGTCCATATCTTCTGCCAGCAACCATGCAAGCTTTGCCGACCGGATGGCAGAATCTACCGATTGGTCAATGATATTTTTCCTCTGATAAATTTTATTGTAATATTTCAATGAGTTAGCATTTTATAAAAACTGGCACGTCTCTTGCAAATTAGATCATTGGTATATCTCGTCAGTGGGATACGACATGTTCAGAATGCAACGAATGGAAGGAGAGCGGAATGGCTTTCTCAGTTAACACAAACGCCAGTGCCCTGTCGGCGCTGCTAAATTTGAATGCCACCACCAGGGCTCTGGAGACCACCCAGACTCATATTAACACCGGCCTGAAAATCTCATCGGCCAAGGATAATGCCGCAATCTTCTCAATTGCCCAGAAACTGCGTGGTGATCTGAAAGGATTTAGCGCGGTCAAGCAAAGTCTCGACCGTTCCATCAGTACCAGTGACATCGCCCTTGCCGCCGCATCGTCAATTTCAGACCTGCTGATTCAGATGAAGGAAAAAGCGGTTGCCGCCGCCGATGCCGGGCTTGATACCACCAGCCGCACCGCCCTCAACGAGGATTTCAAGGCGCTACGTAATCAGGTTTCCATCATCGTCGCCAATGCGGCATTTAACGGCACTAACCTGATCAATAGCGGCACTGATGCTGTTGTTGCCATCACCAACCCCAACGCGACCCAGACCATCACCATTGCCCATCAAAACCTGACCCTTGGCGGTGGCAATATTACCATTACCGCTGCTCAGCAGATTACCACCCAGACCCTCGCCGCCGCCGCCGTCAGCAATGTTTCCGCATCGCTTGCCGCGGTCAGCGTAGTCCTGACCAAATTCGGGGCGGGCGGAAAATCACTGGAATCCCAACGCATCTTTGCCAATAAAATTGCCGATACCATCCAGATCGGAATCGGTAATCTGGTTGATGCCAATATGGCCAAGGAAAGCGCCAACCTGCAATCGCTTCAGGTCAAGCAGCAGCTTGGGGTTCAGGCCCTGGCGATTGCCAACAAGGCGCCGCAATCGATTCTGCGGCTGTTCCAGTAATATTATATATTTTCTTTTCGGCAGCTGTGATATTCTGTAAAAAAACCAGTGACCGGACAGCCTGATGACCGACCAAAATCCGCAAGATGATGATATTTTCCTCACCGGAGAAATTGTCGTCTTGCGCCAGCCCGACATTGACCGGGATGTTAACAACGGTCACTGGCACCGCTGGTTCAATGATCCGGCAACCACGGAATATCTGGTCCACGGCGTCTTCCCGGTCAACCGGGCGCAGCAGGCCGAAATTGTTGCGCGCGAGATCGCCGACCCGACCTCATTGCTGCTGGTGGTGCTTGAGCGTAAAACATCGCGCCATATCGGGATAGTCTGCCTGAAATCAATCAATTTCGCCTTACGTTCTGCCGCGCTCAGCATTGTTTTTGGCGACCGCTCCGTTCGCGGGGCGGCACTGGAAGCCGTCGCCCTGATCACCGGCCATGGCTTCGACCGGTTAAATCTTCAGCGCATTTCCGGCGGCCAGCATACCGACCATTGGCGGTGGATGAACGCGCTGGAACTGATCGGCTATCAGCTTGACGGCTATCACCAGCATTACGGCATCAGGAATGGGCAAAAATACGACAGCGCGAGCTACGCCATTACCGCTGAGAGATTTTACCGGCTGCAACAGCAGCGCGGCGGCACCATCTGCGGCAACAATCTTGATGACCTGATGCAACAAAAAAGCCGGAAAAACAAAACGGCCATCCTCAAACAGTTTCTGGAGGATCTCTACGGCTCTTGACAATCGGGCCGAGTTCCAGCACCTCGACCCCGAGCATTCTGGCTTCACCGATCAGCGATGATTCCAGACCGGCAACCAGCTGCGCAGATAATATCGCCTCGGTGGCGGCACCGCTGTTGCTGATCTGGATGGTTATATTTTCATTGCTTCTCGCCGGATAGTGCCGATATTTTCCGGCACTGTCCTTGGGATGGGGCCGAATAACCAACCGGCAGGGGGGGGTAAACCCGGTCAGATAGTCCGAAATATCCCCGGAGGTTAACAGGTCAATCAGACAGTCAAGACAGTCAAATTCCGTAATCTCGAAAAAGAGCCCCAGCGCCTGCATTTCACGAATATAATCGGAGGCAAACAGGATCAGGCTCTCGCCGCGCCATTTATGGCCGGGCGTGCGCGGTTTTTTCGTCTTGATATAGCTCTGATATAAATTCCCCGAAATAAATATCATCCGCCCCGACAGCCCGAGCGCGCGCACCGCGGCAACCCCGCTGTCATCAATCAGCGCCACCCGGTCCGGCAGAATGACCGCCCCGGCATCATCACGGAAGCGCAGCTCAATATTATGGACAGAATCGAGAAAAGCGGTTGTTGCCATACCGAGCCGCCGGGCGACGCGCCAGATGGCCTGCTCCGTCCGGTCGTCAACATGGCAGGTGCCGGTGATGATCTGATCAGCGGCAAAACCTGCCAGATAAGCGCCGATAGCCTGTTCCGAACTCATGTTCGGCCAGTCCCGTGCCGTGATTCCATTCTGCTGCCAGATGTCGCCGGCATAATCCTTGGCAATCGGCATGATGTCGGGACAGACCGCAAGCCCCAGATGATCAAACAGATTTTTCCGGCGCTCACACACCGCCCCGGTGAGGATATGGCGCAGGGCGACCAGTTGGTTGGTGGCCCCCGGATCACGGCTGATCAGCAGAATCCGGGTCATCACAGCCCCGCCTGTTTTCTGATATCATGGCATATTTCCAGCGCCTGAACCGCATTTTTCCAGTCAGAATACAGCTCAGCCCCGGTGGTTAGATGATCATGGATAT
>JAADGA010000121.1 GCA_013152615.1 Alphaproteobacteria bacterium | reverse complement strand
GCACAGTCCCTGTTTATGGTCTGAAAATTTGGAATGCGGGCGTAGCTCAGGGGTAGAGCATAACCTTGCCAAGGTTAGGGTCGTGAGTTCGAATCTCATCGCCCGCTCCAAAATTTTCCCTTATACTTGAAAATATCACAAGATTTCCCGCAAGGCCGCTTTCCTGATTGTTAGCGGTTTTTATGTGCAAGTTGCACAGATCAACCTCTTTGATGAATTTTACCATATTACGGGTGGAGTCAACAGGTGGTCGTTTCCCCGTTGCAAATATGCCAGTGATAACATCTGTCATAGTCTTGGCGTGGGGATGACAATATTTTACTTTGACACAACCGGTGCAGAAGCAAACTCTGTCAGAAATATGCCGTTATACTTAAATGGCAGTATAATATTCGATACTTTTCCGCCACAATATGATTAATTGGTATCGTTTAGAATACTTTAATATTTATAGTATCGTTTGCTATACTTTATTATTGACTAAGGGATAAAAAGTATAGTAAACTATACCAAATATAAATTTGGTATCGGAAGTAATACTATGGCTGAGCTAAGATATGGTATTGTCACCTTTAAAGGTGACCGCGCTGGGGTACTGTCTGAGCGCGCAGATGGCGGAACAGAGTTTGTCTATGACCCGAGTGCGCCGGAAATAGCCTGTGCATTACCGCGCACACAGGATAGTCATGTCTATAAGGCCGGGGTTCATCCAGTTTTTGCTCATTTGGCTCCAGAAGGCTGGCTGCGCGACAGGCAGAACGCGGTAGCGGATACGGATGCTGACGATGACTTCGGGCTGTTGCTGGCATTCGGAGCGGATTGTATCGGTGCTATTGGCATAGAAGACCCAGAAGGGCGTACCCGACCAGACCTACTCAAAGAACTTGATGCGGAAACGGCGGCTATTGCGATAGGTCACAGAACTATATCCGGCGTACAGGCAAAGATACTCTGTCAGAAGGATGGTCGTGCTTATGTGCCTGCGACGAAGGAGGGTCCAGCGCCCTATATAGCAAAATATGCCCGCGATAACCTGCCGGATCTGGTGGGTAATGAAGAATTTAGTCTGGGGTTAACAAGAATACTTTTACCAGAGGATCAAGTGGTGCTGTGTGAGCGTGCCTTTGTCCGTACGATTGATCCGGTTGCTTTGTTGGTAGAGCGTTTTGATCGTGTGGGTGATGACAAGCTGCGGTGTGAGGATTTTGCGCAAATACTGGGGCAGGCACCGGGACGAGACAGAAAAAATAAATATAACGTGGGATATGAGGCGCTGTCAGAAGCGCTGGAATATTCTGACAAGAAACTGATTGATGCTTATCGAGTGTTTAAACGTCTTGTGGCATTTGTGCTTATTGGTAACACAGATTGCCATCTGAAAAACTGGAGCCTGTATGAGAAAGATGGTGGCTTGAGGCTATCACCTGTCTACGATGTGCTGAATAGCTATATATATGGTGGGCAAGGATATAGTACGGCATTTGGCTTGCTGGTGGATGGCAACAAGGTTCAGTGGGATCAATATGACCGGGACCTGCTGATACGCCTGGGCGGTCAATTGGGGCTGACAGCGAAAGCTATCAGGCGCAGCTTTGATGAAATACTATCTACAAAGGATGCCTTTGAGGCAAAGCTTGCCGAAGACCTGCCACTGGATGATGACCGTAGCTACCTATACCGTGCGTCAATTAAGCAAAAATGGGAGCAGATTTATGGATAACTCAAATCAAGCGATTAAACTTCCGGACCTGAAAACGCTGGGGAATGCGGTGCGCCTGACGCGCAAAGCCGAAGGTTTGTCACAAAAAAAACTTGCTGATCTTGTTGGTTGTTCACATGTATCCATTCTTAATCTGGAAAAAGGGACCGGCAGTGTTAAGCTGACTACGGCATGGCGTATCCTTGCGGCGTTGGGTATGGTGGGGGCAAAGTAGATGGATAGGGCAAGGGGGTTATTAGCAAGCACCTTGCCAGGGTTCAGGTCGTGAGTTCGAATCTCATCGCCCCCTCCAGATTTTTCCTTTATATAATTTCCCTCATGTTATCTGGTTACTTGCAAAATTTTCATTGGCGGCATATTTTTGCCAATGGCGACGGAACAGGCCGGAAAATGGTTCTGATGCAATGCCCGAACAGGAGAGACCCGTGAATGACAGAGCCATCAGGCTGGAAGCAAGCTGGCAGACGCTGCTCAGGCCTGAATTTACCAAGGATTATATGCAAAAGTTGCGTGATTTCCTGAGGACTGAATTGGCCGCCGGTAAAAGTATTTTCCCTAAGGGGGCGGAGTATTTTGCCGCGCTTGACCATACCCCGGTCGATCGGGTGAAGGTGGTGATTTTAGGTCAGGACCCATACCACGGAACAGGGCAGGCCCATGGTCTGTGCTTTTCGGTAAAGCCCGGTGTTGCCGTGCCGCCGTCTCTGGTAAATATCTACAAGGAAATGAAAACTGATCTTGGCATCAGCCAGCCCGGTCATGGCTGCCTGTTGCCGTGGGCGGATCAGGGCGTGTTGCTGCTGAACGCCGTCCTGACGGTGCAGGCCCACAATGCCGCCTCGCATCAGGGCCGCGGGTGGGAAATCTTCACCGACCATATTATTGCGGAATTAAACCGGATACATGATCATCTGGTGTTTATCCTGTGGGGCGGTTATGCCCAGAGGAAGGGGGCGAAGATAGATCGGAACCGGCATCTTGTTATCACATCGCCGCATCCGTCGCCGCTATCCGCCTATCGCGGTTTTTTTGGCAGCAGGCCGTTCTCGCAAGCCAATGCCTATCTGGAGGCCAATGGCAAAAGCCCCATCGACTGGCTGCTGCCGGGTGTGGAAAAAATCAGCATTTGAAATCGGCTGGTTTAAATGACCGTCAATTCTATTATGCCGGGGCAGTCATTTATACCGGGGCAGACATTGCGATCCGGGCCGGCCGGTTGAGGCAGCGGTCAAGCCATGCGCCAATGGCGGGATATGGTGACAGGTCGTAACCGGATTTGCGCGGATAGTCCAGTATGGCCGCAAGCGTGAGGTCGGCCAGAGTAAAACGATTGTCGACCAGATATTCACCGTCGGCCAGTTGTCCCTCCACAACCTGTAACAGCGGGATCAGCGTCTGCTCGGCGGCGTTCAATATGGCCACTTCGCGCATTTCCTCCGGCAGGGCATTTTTATGAAGAATGTAATCCACCGCCGGTTTGTCAACATTGACCGCGCCAAAGATGCACCATTGCATAATCTTGGCTTCATGGTGCGGATTATCCGCCCATAATTTGCCATTGCCGTTATTTTTTGCCAGATAAAAATTGATAGCCAGTGATTCCCACAGCACAAAACCGTCTTCCTCCAGCGTTGGCACCAGTCCGTTGGGGTTCAGCACCAGATATTCCGGTTTTCTGGTCTCGCCCGCCATCGGGCTGATCGGGTTGACGTTATAGTCGAGCCCGAGTTCCTTCATCGTCCAGATGACATAATTTGTTCTGGAAAAGGGAGAGCCGTGAATGGTGCGCATGGTATTTCCTCTCAAGCGGGTTAAAGCCGAATACTTCCGTTAACTTCATCCTGTATATCACCGTCTATAATAGCTATGCTTTGGCTATGTACAAGATTATTATCTCATTTTTCATCGTGATTTCAGCCGTAACGGCCAGCGGAGCCGGGCAGCCGGACCCGCGCATGGGGCTTAAAAAATCGGTCCGCCGACAGGTGGTCAGGATCATTGACGGTGACAGTCTGGTTCTGCGGGACCAAACCCGGGTCCGTCTTGTCGGCATCGAGGCCCCGGCGCTGATGCCGGATCATAGCAGCCATGGCCGTGGGGTGATCGGTAAGAGATCAGCAAAAATGCTGTCACAACTGACCCTTGGTAAATTCGTCACGCTGTATTTTGGTGGCGCGCGGCGCGACCGCTATGGCCGGATGCTGGCCCAGTTGTTTCTGGATAACGGTCTTTGGGTGCAGGGGGTCATGCTGAAAAGCGGTATGGCCCGGGTCTATACCTTTGCCGATAACCGTGCTGTGGTGCCGGAAATGCTGGCGTTTGAACAACAGGCACGGCAGCATAATCGCGGTCTGTGGGCGCTTGATTATTTTAAAGTCAAAGATCAGCAGACCAGCGCAAAATACCGTGACAGTTTCCAGCTGATTGGCGGGCGGGTTAAAAAGGTCGCCCGGGTGCGCGGCACCTATTACCTCAATTTCGGCGCTGACTGGCGGACAGATTTCACCGTGGTTATCAAATCCGCCGCCGCGCGTAGATTTGCCAAGGCCGGGATAGACCCCGCAAGCTATCAGGGTAAAAAGATAGAGGTCAGAGGCTGGCTCAAAATATATAACGGCCCGATGATTGAAGCGACCCATCCCGAACAGATCGTGATTGTTAAATAAAGGCTGTCCTTCTGATAAATCTTATTCCGCCGGGGTGGGCAGGGTTTGCTTCAGCTCCCAGCCGAGAAAGTGATAGATTTTATCCCGGGCCTGTGACATCAGGATATAAAGCACCGGCACCAGAATAAGGGTGACCACGGTGGCGAACAAGACGCCGAAGGACAGTGACACCACCGTCGGAATCAGGAACTGGGCCTGAACGCTGGGTTCCATCATCAGGGGCGCGAGGCCGATGAAGGTGGTAAAGGAGGTCAGGAAGATCGGTCGGAAGCGTTCTTCGGCGGAAATTTCGATTGCCTGAAGCACGCTATAGCCTTTGGCCCGAAGGCCACAGATATAATCAACCAGCACCAGATTATCATTAATCACCACGCCCATCGCCGCGGCAATCCCCATGATCGAATAGATGCTGATATCCAGACCGAGGAATAAATGACCCAGAATAGCCCCCATATAGCCAAAGGGCAGCGCGGTAAAGATAATGAACGGCTTGAAATAAGACTTAAAGGCGATGGCGAATAACACATAGATAATAAACAGGCCAAAGGCGAAATTGGTAATCAGCGATTTCATGAATTCCTTCTGGCCTTCATCGCTGCCACCGTACGTATGGTTAACAGTATGGTATTTTTTCTGCCACGCCGGAAAAAAGTTTTTACTCAGATCTTCCTTGACCTTTTCAATCGCCCCTGATTTGCCCTCTTTAAACGAGGCGATTACGGTCAGGGTCCGCGAGCGGTCGGTGCGGTGAATTGTCGTCAGGGCCGGGTGGTAATTTATCTTGGCCGCAGAGTCAAACGGGATGACGGCACCGTTGCTGGTCCGCACCCGCATTTTGTTGAGGGTATCAAAGGATTTGCGGTCATGATACGGATAGCGCACCATCACCTTGACATCATCAATGCCGCGTGGAATCCGCTGGACTTCCTGACCATAGAAGGCCTGACGGACCTGACGGCCAAGGTCGCGCAGGGAAAGCCCCATATTCTCCGCACTCGGCCATAGCGACAGCACCGCTTCGGTCTGGG
>JAADGA010000120.1 GCA_013152615.1 Alphaproteobacteria bacterium | reverse complement strand
CGTATTTGAGGCCATGCCGTCCAATATGCCCCGGGTATTGTCGGTTGGCCGACTTGATCTGACGACCGAGGGCCTGCTGTTGATGACCAATGACGGCGAGCTGGCGCGCTGGCTGGAACTGCCGTCAACCGGCTGGGTCCGCCGCTATAAAGTCCGCTGCTATGGTTATTTCGACCGGAATAAGCTCACCGAAATCAAACATGGTATTACGCTTGAGGGCGTGAGCTACCGCGGGGTGGAAATCGATATTGATGAAAGCCGGGAAAAATCCAATATCTGGCTGACCATCAGTATCCGTGAAGGCAAAAACCGTGAGGTCAGAAAGCTGCTCGACTATATCGGTCTGCAGGTGACCCGGCTGATTCGCCTGTCTTTCGGCCCGTTTCAACTGGACCAGATGAAACGCGGCGCTATTGAAATGGTCAATCCGCGCGAGCTGCGGCTGTTTTGTGCGGATTTTTTAAAAGACCGGGACGCTGCCGACCCCGCTTCGAAAGACATAAATACCCCGACGAAAAACTCACGAAGCGGCTGGGCAAAGGCCAAACCAAAAACCAATAAACGCCGGATCAATAAAAAGCGAAAAGACCCGAAACGCCCGGGAATAACCGCCAGGACCCCGGCTAAAAAATGAGAATTATCGCTGGCAAATACCGTGGGCGCAAATTGGTCACCCCCGGCGACGACATGATCCGGCCAACCTCTGACCGTATGCGCGAAACTATCTTTAACATTCTCGGTCATTCTTCAGCGGAGCTTGAGGGTGCGCGGGTGCTTGATGTCTTTGCCGGGACCGGCGCCATGGGGCTGGAGGCCCTGTCCCGGGGGGCTGGCCATGTCACTTTCTTTGATAACAGCCCGCAAGCCCTGCGCCTGGTCAGCCAAAATATAGCCCGGCTGGCGGTCGGGAAAGCGACACTGACGCACTGTGTGGCGGCGCCGCGGTTTCCGCCCTCATCCCGGCACTATGATATGGTTTTTCTTGACCCACCCTACAACCTTGACCTGATTAATACTAGCCTGTCCGCCTTGGCAGAGAAAAATTACCTGACCGGTGGTTCTATGATTATTGTTGAATATTCATTACGTAACGACTTGATATTTCCTGATTCTTTCCCTATGGTGAAAGAAAAAACCTGTGGGAAATCCCGTTTCTGCCTTCTGCGCTATACCCCCTGAAACGGGAAGGGATAAATTTTATTTTCTTGCTTGCTATTTGTTGCTGTCCCTGATTAATATGCACGTATTAATATGTTTAAATGCAAGGATATACGACTTATGGGTTTAAAAAAGGGGTGCTTTACCCCGGAACAATATGTCGCCGCCATGGAATATGAATATGCCGGGATGATCAATGCTCTGTGCTATCTCTGTCAGGAAGCCGATAATGCCAAACTGGACTTTGTCGGCCTTCATCTGCATATCGCCATTGAGGAATTGAAGGAATATCACAAGACAGCTGGCTCAACGCCGACCAAACAGCCGCTCAATATCGGATAATTTCAGGTCGACATAAGTCGGACGGCCATGATTACATTGGCCCGAATGCGGGGTCTGCTCCATTTGCCGAAGCAGGGCGTTCATCTCGGCATGGGTGAGCCGTCGGCCCGCCCGGACACTACCGTGACAGGCCATGGTTGAACAGATATCCGCCAGCCATTCGGACAGCAGCAGGGTCTGGTCAAGCGCCATCAGATCGTCACCAAGGTCGCGGACCAGCCCCCTGATATCGGTATCACCGAGCAAGGCTGGCAGCTCGCGCACCACCACGGCCCCGGGGCCGAATTCCTCCAGCGACAGGCCCAGATCACACAATTCATCGGCCCGCGCCACCAGACGGTCAACCACTTCCTGTTCCAGCTCAACCACTTCGGGGATCAACAACAGTTGGCGCGGCACATCCCTGGTGATTAAATCAGCCTTCAGCCGTTCATAAACCAGCCGTTCATGAGCCGCATGCTGATCGACAATGATGATACCGTCACGCGTCTGAGAGACAATATAGGTCTCATGAAGCTGGCCCCGGGCCGCGCCCAGTGGATAGGCTACTTCGTTATCATCTTGCTCAAGGTCCGTTTCCACCCGCCCCGCCGGTGGCGCAAATCCCGGCTCAAGCGGGTGCTGAAAGTCGAGGCTGCGTTCGCCAAGCCCGGCGTTATAAGCCGCGGGAGGGGTCGGGAATGACGTTTGCGAGCGTCCTGAATATTGTGGTAAAGACGCCCTGTCCCGGCCCGGCTGAAAGGCGCTCAGCGCTGATTGCCCGCCGGTGGTCGCCACCCGGTGTCCGGCCGCTGTCAATGCCCGCCTCAGGGCGCCAACAATCAGGCCCCTGATCAAGCCGCTGTCGCGAAACCGGACCTCGGCCTTGGCCGGGTGGACATTGACATCAACCATAGCGGTCGGCACCGTGAGGAACAGCGCCACAACCGGATGGCGGTTACGCGCCACAAAATCCATATAGGCCCCGCGCACCGCCCCGTTCAGCAGCTTATCCTTCACCGGGCGGCCATTGACAAACAGATATTGATAGCGGGCATTGCCACGGTTATAGGTCGGCAGACCGGCATATCCTGTCAGGGTGACAGCCCCGCCCTCATCCTCTCTGCTAACATCAATGGCCATGATATTATTGCCAAATTCCGGTCCGAGTATCGCCACAAGACGGCGCAGCCTGACCTCAAGCAATTCCCCCTGAGCCGCCGAAACCTGAAAGGCGCGGCGATCGCCATCCATCAGCGAAAAACCAACCTCCGGATAGGCCATCGCCAGCCGCTTGATCACATCAAGGGCATAATTAAATTCGGTGCGGTCGGTTTTAAGAAATTTCAACCGGGCCGGGGTGGCATAGAAAAGATCGCGGACTTCAATATGGGTTCCGGCCTTGCGCGCGGCGGGCTGAAGGCGTTTCTTATGGCCACCGTCGATAGTGATTTTCCAGCTTTCCTCGTGATCCTGCGCCCGGCTGATCATGGTAAGGTGGCTGACAGCGGCGATTGAGGGCAGCGCCTCGCCGCGAAACCCCATGGTCCTGATGTCACTTAAATCATCCTCGCGCAGCTTGGAGGTGGCATGGCGTTCCACCGCCAGTTCGAGGTCATGCGGGCCCATGCCGCAGCCATCGTCACTGATCAGAATCAATTCCCGACCGCCACCGGCCATCACCACCCGAATGTCATGCGCCCCGGCATCAATGGCATTTTCCACCAGCTCTTTTACCGCGCTCGACGGCCGTTCAATAACTTCGCCTGCGGCAATTTTATTGATGGTATTTTCTGATAGACGGCGTATGATCAGGGTCAGGCTCCAGCGCAAAATTATATCGTCACGAGATTACCTTATTTTCTTCACGCTGTGAACATATTCCCGCCAAATAATAATCGCCAATATCCACAAAAACAGCGGCGGCAGCATTGAAACATGAAAGACGGATTGATGATACGACTTGTAAACGGCTTGATTTTCGGACTGGGACTGGGGTTGATCACAACAGCCGCCGACGGTCTGGCGGGTGGCCATAACATTTCGGTCTATGTTCTGGGAACAGCGTTACTTTTTACCTCAGTCGCCTGGGTCCTGTCCCGCCGACATCAGGCCAGATAGGAACGGAACCATCCTGACAGCTGTGACCTAGCCCTTCGGCACGGCCCCAAACAGCGCACGTTTGGCTATTTCCTGTGGGGTGAAGGTGTTTTGCAGGCCGCTATCGTCCCCCGGCGGACGCAAATGATATTCCGGCGGAATGATCAGCGGCGGATTTTTCAATACGCTGAATTCATCCGGGCTGCCAAGGCCTGAACAGGCCGCAAGCAGCAGTGCTGCTGCCGGAACAATAACCCTTAATAACCATTTATATTGCACGCTTTAATTTCCTTTTTACCACAGCTGACCAGCACCAACTTACCTCAGACGATTTCTTTCCGGATTTTGGCCCGGAAAAATTATCCCACATCAATAGCGCGGCCCCGGGCGTTATGCAACTGTCCGCGACATTAAAGATGGAAAATGACCCGTTATCAGGATTAAATTGCCCAAAATCGGTCCCATAACCGCCCGGCCATAAATATTACCGCGGCCACCCCGATCGCCAGATTAGCTTATTTTCTGACGCTGTAAACATAGTCCTGCCGGATAATGACGCTATCCAGCCGCAGGACACACTGTTATTTCCTGTGTTGTGTCGCCGGTTTTTGATAAACAATTTTACCGGCAAACAAAGTCATCTCCACAGATGTTCGGGCAATATCATCAGGGTTAACCGTAAACAGATTTTGTCCCAATATGATCATATCTGCAACTTTACCCACTTTTATAGAGCCGGTTTTTGCCCCCAGACGAAGGGCTCTGGCGCCGTCAATGGTGAAAATTCTCAAAGCCTGTTTCAGGGTTATCGCCTGTTCAGGCCATAAGGCACCGGGGGTTTTACCGAAGGGGTCGCGCCGGGTGACCATGGCCGCGATGCCGATCCAGGGGTTCATTGATGCCACCGCAGACGGCCAGTCCGACCCGGCGAGCAACGGCGCCCCGGCCTTGAGATAATCCCGGATCGGCCAATAATGCTCGCCCCGCTTGCCCAGAGCATCAAGAACCGACTGGATAATCGGAGAGGGATACCAGATATAAGGGGACAGATCCGCAACCACGTTTAATTGCCGGAAACGGGGAATATCCGCCGGTGCGACAAAGCCGGCATGGGCCAGCTCATGCCGCAAATCTGAACGCCCGGAATTTTGATGGGCTTTTTCAATCGCATTCAGGCCTTCGTGAACTGCCCGGTCGCCGGCGGCATGCATTTTTACCGTAAAGCCCCGTTTTTCCAGCTCGGTAATATCTTTGGTCAGGGTTGCCTGATCAATATGCAGAAATCCCCGCCAGTTTTTCGGAAAATTCTTGTCGGCCACGTAGGGTGCCAGCATAGTGGCACTGCGGGCCACCGTCGGCACCCCGTCAAGGAAAATCTTGACATAGCGGGTATCGACATGGGTCGAGGCATATTTATCCCGCATCCTTTCAATACGGCTATAATCCAGCGGTTTTTCCCGGTGACCGTAAGGCGTCGCAATACAGGCCGCAATATGCAGGCTCAGGTCCCCGGCCTGATCAACGTCATGATAGGCCTTTAAGATTGCCTCGCGGGCATTGGCATCCTTGATCCCGGTAATGCCAAAGCCATTGGCGATGCGGGTCATTTCGCGGACAGCGGCCTGATACTGCGCCGCTGTCCAGTCGGGCAACTGCTTTGTCATCAGCTTTTGAGCATCTTCCAGCAGCAGGCCGTTCGGTATGCCGCTTTTGCTATCGCGAATAATTTTCCCGCCTTCGGGATCTTTGGTGTTTTTAGTGATAGCCGCCAGATGCAGGGCTTTGGTGTTGGCCCAGCCGTTATGGCCTGAATCATCACTGAAATAGACGGCTTTGTCGCCGGAATATTGGTCCAGCCATTGGCGCGGTGAGGCAATGTTATTGTTTTTAAAGAAATTACTGCTCCAG
>JAADGA010000119.1 GCA_013152615.1 Alphaproteobacteria bacterium | reverse complement strand
ACCCTGACCGGCTTTGGTATCGACCGGATTCCGGGGATTGTCGGCTTTCCGATCCCGGGGGTTGAGCTGTGCCTCGGCGACGACAATGAACTGCTGGTGCGCGGCGAAAATGTCATGAGCGGCTATTTCCATAATGAAGAAGCCACCAGAAAAGCCTTTTCCGGAGATGGCTGGTTTCATACCGGTGACATCGGCGAGATCACCCCGGACGGGGTTAAAATCATCTCGCGCAAGGAAAGAATGTTCAAGCTCAGCAACGGCGAAAAACTATTCCCCTCCAATATTGAGGAAAATGTCTGTCGGCGCTGTAAATTTGTCAAATATGCCTATGTCTTCGGCTCCGGGCAGAAAAACCCGTTTATGCTGGTATTCCCGAATTCCGGACTGATGGCGGCGAGTGTGCGCAACCAGCGGGATGACCCGTCATGCAAATTCCCCGGCAGTTGCCAAAGCCTGTCAAATTGCCTGTCAACCTGTGTCGAGGAAATCAATACCTATCAACTATCCGGATTTGAGCGTATCGGCAGAGCGCTGGTTATCCAGCGCGAATTATCGCTGGAGGAGAATGAGCTGACCCCGTCTTTCAAGCTGATCCCGCGCCGGATTGAGGAAAAATACAAACCCTATATCGACGCCATGCAACGCGGGGATTATGACAATTTGCCGCACGACGCTTTCGTAATAGATTTGGAATGAGTATGAAAAAAACCCATTATGGAGTGATTGGTTTCGGTCCGGTTGGCCGGGTTTTCGCCGCCCATCTGGTGCAAAACGGCCATCGGGTTTCGGTTTTCTACCGCAATCCAACAGTAGCGATTGCCATGCGCGGTCATCCGCTTGAGATCACGGGGGAACTTACCGCCTCGGCTCAGGTAACCGAGCTTTATGACGACATGCAGGAGTTTCTGGATAGCGGCATCGAGATCATTCTGATCTGCACCAAAAGCTCTGATTCCCCCGGAATACTGGAAACCATAAAATCCCTGCGTCACCGACAGGATATTATTTTTCTGTCATGCCAGAATGGTCTGGATACCGAGCATCAGATCAGTGCGGTTTTCGGCTCCGGTCACGCGCTGCGGATGTCGGTCAATATGGGCTGTGGCAAATCATCGGAGAATGTCGTCCGGGTAAGCTTTGCCATGGGCCATTATCTGTCGCTGGTGGCGGATATTGAGGCGACACTCATTCACCGGATTGCGGCCGATTTTACCGAATCCGGACTGCCGCTTGAGGCCCGGCAGGATTACCGCACCGAAGTCTTTAAAAAGGCCCTGCTCAATTCATCCCTTGGCTGCCTGTGCGCCCTCACCCGCCACACCATGAGCAATATCATGGGCCGCGATTATATGAGGGAGATGGTCGCCGGCATCATTACCGAAGGCATAACAATAGCCCAGGCGATGAATATCCCGATCAAGGATGAATTTCTCGACGAAGCCATGGGCTATCTGGCAAAAGGCGGCAATCACAAACCATCGATATTGATTGATATCGAAAACGGTAAAGTCACCGAAAATGAATATTTATGCGGAAAATTAACCCGCTACGCACAGCAATACGGGGTTGAGGTCACGCTGATCCCGATCATCTATAACCTTATTAAAACGACTGAGAGTGCAAAATGACAAAAATTAACAATATTGGCGTTGTCGGCGCCGGAACCATGGGGGCCGCCATTGCCCAGCATTTCCTGATGAAGGGATTGGCGGTAACCCTGCTTGACCAGACTGAGGCCAGCACCGAGCGCGGGCGCCAGATCATCGCAGACTCGCTGAATGAGGCGGTAAAACGCCGCATTGTCAGCGAGCAACAGTTTGAAAAAATCATGTTGAATTTGACCTGCGATACCGACCAATCGGCGCTGAAAGATGCGGATCTGGTGGTCGAAGCGGTGTTTGAAGACCTGAAGGTAAAACAGGATCTGTTTAAAAATCTGGAAACAGTCCTGCGGCCGGACTGTATTATCGCCTCCAACACCTCGTCGTTCCTGATCGGCGATATCGCCGATGGTGCGAGCCATCCGGAACGGATTGTCGGGGTGCATTATTTTTACCACGCCGCCAAGAACAAACTGGTTGAGGTTATCCCCGGCCCGCTCACTGATCCGGCGCTGGTTGACGAGCTGATGAATTTCTATGCTTTTTACGGCAAAACCCCGATCGTCGTCCGCGATGCGCCGGGCTTTGCCATCAACCGCTTTTTTGTGCCGTGGCTCAATGAGGGGGCGCGTCTGCTCGAACAGGGCTTCGGCAGCATCAACTATATTGATGAGGTCGCCCGCACTGTGTTCGGCATTGGCATGGGGCCGTTTGCGCTGATGAATGCCACCGGGGTGCCGATTGCGATGCATGCCGCCGACGGTCTGGCGAACAAGCTCGGCAATTTCTACAAACCGTGCCAAATACTGTGCGATCAGGTCAAGGCGGGTGATTTGTGGGATGAGGCCAACACGGATATTCTCAACAACGGGGCAAATAATGAAGCTGTCATCACCTCCCGCCTGATTGCCGCCGCCCTCGGTATTGCCGCGCAAATGGTTAGTGAAGGCGTGGTTGACGCCACCTCGACCGATCTTGGCACCCGTTCCGGGCTGCGCTGGCCGGTTGGCCCGTTTGAGCTGATGAATAACATCGGCGGCGATAAGGTTGGCGCAATGGTCAAGGATTTATTTTCAGCCCATGATATGGCGCTGCCCGACTTTAATTTTAGCGACCCGGTTGAGCTTGAATGGGTCGAGACTGCAATCCACGGGGACAGCGGTTTTGTCATCTTTAACCTGCCCGACCGGATGAATGCCCTCGGCGAAGTCGTGGTCAGTCAGCTCGACAAGGCCTTTAGCACACTGGACAACAATTCAGACCTGAAGAAAATTTTTATTCTGGGGCGGGGTAAGGCATTCGTTGCCGGGGCCGACATTAAATTCTTCCTCGATAATCTGGCGGTAAATGACCTTGACCGCATCCAGAAATTTACCGAATATGGCCAGCGGGTTTTAGGCCGGATTGCCGCCTGTGACAAGCAGACTATTGCTTTTGTCGATGGTCTGACCCTTGGCGGCGGGCTGGAACTGGCACTCGCCTGCGACCGGCGCATTGGCACCAAAAATACTGTAATGGCCTTTCCGGAAACCGGCATCGGCATCTATCCCGGTCTTGGCGGCACCCAGCGCACCCCGCGCCTGATTGGCAAAGGCCTCGCCAAATTTCTGGTGGCGAGCGGCCAGTTTCTGAACGCGGACAAGGCGTGCGAATATGGTCTGGTGGATCAGGTGATTGAGCCGCTTTATGATTTCCGCGATCTGTCAGAAATAGCAATCGCGGACTCTCAGGCCGGCAAACACGACCAGAGTGAGCTTGAAAATCTGTTTGCTGATTTTGACGGCAGCTTCCCCGCCGATCACCCCTATGCCAAACCGCTGTCACGTAAGGCCCCGATCGCGCTTAAAACCGCGATCAAGCTTATTGATGACGGCATGAAGTCGAGCCTTGAAGCCGGGCTTGAACATGAGCTTGCCGGACTGAAACAAATCTTTGCCACCCACGACGCTGTCCATGGCCTCACCAGTGTTATCAAGGGCTACAAGCCTAAATTTACAGGAGAATAATCTAATGAGCGTATCCTTAAAAGGCTATCATTCACGAGAAGGCGGCATCGGTGTCACTTTCGATGATATTTATCTCATTGACGGCAAGCGCACCCCGTTCGGTAAATTTACCGGCAGCCTGTCAACCGTCTCACCGACCGACCTTGGCATTCATGCCTCAAAGGCAGCCCTCGAGGCGAGCGCCATTGACGGCGGTGAAGTTGATCAGGTGGTGGTCGCCAATATCGGTCAGGCCAATTCCGACTGTTTCTTTCTGCCGCGCCATATCGCGCTTTATGCCGGTACGCCGCTCAGCACTCCGGCGGTGATGGTGCAGCGTATTTGCGGCTCGGGCGTCGAGGTGCTCGGACAGGCCGCGGAACAGATTGCCATCGGCAAGGCACAGGTGGTGCTCGGCGTTGGCTGTGAGACCATGAGCCGTTATCCGCTGGTATCCTATTCCGCGCGTCAGGGTTTCCCGCTTGGCCGACCGAACTATGTTGACCTTTTGTGGGAGGCGTTGAATGATACCGCGGCGGTGCCGATGGGCCGGACCGCCGATAATCTCGCCGAAAAATACACTTTGAGCCGCGAGGAGGTTGACGCCTATGCCTTCCGCAGCCAGAACCGTTATGCCGCAGCCAAAGCAGCGGGATTTTTTGACGGCGAAATCACTCCGATGCCGTCCCGGGGGCAATTTGAGCTGGACAGTCTGATCCCGCGTAAATTCAAATGTGCCAACCGTGATGGTCTGGCCGAAGATGAACATCCGCGCCAGACAACATTGGAACAGCTGGCGAAACTCCGGCCGGTATTCAGCAAGGACGGCCCGACTACCGCCGGTAATGCCTCTGGCATCGTTGACGGGGCGGCGGCGGCGCTTGTTGCCTCCGGTGATTATGTCCGCGCCCACGGGCTGAAACCGATCGGCAAAATCCGCGGTTTTGCGTCCGCAGGGGTCGAGCCGCATCTGATGGGCATTGGCCCGGTTCCGGCGATCCGCAGCCTCACCAAAGCTCTCGGTATGCAGGTATCCGACATCGACCGCTATGAAATCAACGAGGCGTTTTCGGCTCAGGTATTATCGTGTGCGCGCGAACTTGGTCTTGATGAAGATACCCTGAATGTCAACGGCGGCGCGGTCGCCCTTGGTCATCCGCTCGGCGTTACCGGGATACGTCTGGCTCATACGGTGCTCAGGACCCTGCACCGAGATGATAAACAATTTGGCGTTGCCTCGGCCTGCATTGGCGGCGGTCAGGGCATCGCAATGGTGGTAGAGAGATGTTAGAGCGCGTAAAAGATAAAATCGCCGTCGTCACCGGGGCCGGACAGGGCATCGGCGCCGCCATCTGCCGCCGCCTCGCCCACGAAGGGGCAAAGCTGGTTCTGGTCGATATCAATCCGGAGTGCCTGCAGGACATTGCGGCAGAGCTGTCGGCCGCCGGAACGGAGGTTCTCGCGGTTGCGGCCGATATTTCGAAAAAAGATCAGGTTGTGAGCATGATCGAACAGGCGAAAGACAGCTTTGGCACCGTTGATATTCTGGTCAATAATGCCGGCATTATCCGCGATGGCTTCCTCGCCAAAATCAGTGAGGAAAACTGGGACAAGGTGCTGGAAGTCAACCTAAAAGGCCCGTTCCTGTGTTGTCAGGCGGTGTTTGACACCATGAAGGCACGCAATAGCGGCAAGATTGTCAATATCGTTTCGCGGGCGTGGCTCGGCAATATCGGTCAGAGCAATTATTCGGCAAGCAAGGGCGGGCTGGTCAGCCTGACCCGGACCTTGGCGCTTGAACTGGCGCGTTTTCAGATCAACGTCAATGCGGTCGCCCCCGGCCTGATTGAAAGTCCGATGACCCGCAGCATGCCCGAAGAAGCCCGGGCAAGATTGCTCAGGATGCAGCCAACCGGCAAGA
>JAADGA010000118.1:5557-9596 GCA_013152615.1 Alphaproteobacteria bacterium | reverse complement strand
GCTTTATCTGGCGCTTTATGCGATCGGCATTATCTTCTTCAGCTTCTTCTATACCGCGATTCAGTTTAACCCCGAGGAAACGGCGGATAATCTGAAAAAATACGGTGGCTTTATCCCCGGCATCCGTCCGGGTAAAAATACCGCTAATTATCTTGATTTCGTCCTGACGCGGCTGACCGCTGTCGGGGCGCTGTATCTGACCCTTGTCTGTCTGTTACCGGAAATACTGCGGGCAAAATACAGTATTCCGTTTTATTTTGGTGGCACCTCGCTGTTGATTGTGGTCAGTGTTACCATGGATACGGTGGCCCAGATTCACGGTCATCTGGTGGCGCATCAATATGAGGGACTGTTGAAGAAAAGCAAGATCAGGGGCAAGCGGAGGCGACACAGATGATTGTTATTTTACTTGGTCCTCCCGGTGCTGGCAAAGGCACGCAGGCAGCGCGGATTATGGCGCGGTATGGTCTGGTTCATCTTTCTACCGGGGAAATGCTCAGGGCGGCGGTTGCCGCCGGCACGGAAGTCGGCAGGAAAGCCAGGAAATTTATGGATGCGGGCAAGCTGGTCACCGATGAAATTGTTATTGATATTATCGCCGACCGGATTGAAGCGGATGATTGTCGCAATGGTTTCCTGCTCGACGGTTTTCCGCGCACGGTTGGCCAGGCAGAGGCTCTTGATAAATTATTAAAGAATAAAAACCTCAAGCTCGATGTTGTTATCGAGATGGAGGTAGATGACGACTCTCTTGTCGACCGGATTACCGGGCGCCATACCTGTGCGGTATGTAATCAGAGTTATCACGATACTCACCTTAAACCACAGAATGCTGGCGTGTGTGACAGCTGTGGTTCTACGAATTTCAACCGCCGGTCTGATGATAACCATGAAACCGTTATTTCAAGACTGGCAACCTATCACGCACAAACGGCACCGTTGCTGCCCTATTATAGCAAACACGGTGTTTTGAGAACGGTTAACGGGATGGCGGACATCGATGATGTTGCTGTTCAGATAAATGATGTATTAAGTGTGCTGTAGGCCTTTCCGGAAATAAAACTTGATCAAGTTTTATTTCCGAGGTTGACGGCAGGCTTTTAATACATATAATCGCGCATCTTCACGGACTGACCTGACAGGTTAACCGGGAGCTGTGCAGTATGGTGAATTTTTAAGATCGGGAGAAACGATCGTGGCACGTATTTCTGGCGTGAATATACCCACCGGAAAAAGGGTGGTAATTGCCTTGACCTACATTCATGGAATTGGTCCGGCAATATCGAAACAAATTTGTGAGAAGGTTGGCATCAAACCCGAAGTCCGGGTTAGCCAGCTGAGTGATTCGGAAATTATCCGCATCCGTGAAACCATTGACAGCGACTGTATGGTCGAGGGTGATCTTCGGCGTGATACGGCGATGAGCATCAAGCGTTTGATGGATCTTGGTGCCTATCGGGGTTTGCGTCATCGCAAGAAACTTCCGGTACGGGGACAGCGGACAAGTACTAATGCCCGCACGCGTAAAGGCAAGGCTGTTGCTATTGCTGGCAAGAAGAAATAAGGGTGCTGAAAAATGGCTGAAGAAAAAAAAGTAAAGCGGCGGCAGCGTAAGAATATCATGAGCGGTATCGCCCATGTCAATTCGACGTTTAATAATACCATCATCACGATCACCGATGCCCAGGGCAATGCGATTTCCTGGTCAACGGCCGGGGTTATGGGGTTTAAGGGGTCACGAAAATCGACTCCTTACGCCGCTCAGATGGCGGCGGAAGATGCCGGTAAAAAGGCACAGGAACATGGCATGAATACCCTCGAAGTTGAGGTGAAGGGGCCGGGGTCGGGCCGTGAATCCGCGCTGCGTGCCTTGCAGGCAATAGGCTTTACCATTACCACGATTCGGGACGTAACCCCGATTCCCCATAATGGCTGTCGCCCGCCGAAGCGTCGCCGGGTATAATATTTTAAATTTCCCTGTCGTTATTCCGGGTAAGGACAGGATTTTGTGGCATTTGTCTTGAAGCAGACAATCCAGAACGCATAACTTACAAGGATTTGAACCGTGATCCAGAAGAATTGGCAGGAATTAATCAAACCGTCTACGCTTGACATCAAACAGGTTGGTGAAGAACGCAGGAAGGTAACGATCGTTGCCGAACCACTGGAACGTGGCTATGGCATGACGCTGGGCAATTCATTGCGCCGGGTGTTGTTATCATCGCTTCAGGGGGCGGCGGTGACCTCAATTCATATTGATAATGTCCTGCATGAATTTTCCTCCATTCCGGGGGTGCGCGAGGACGTTACCGATGTGGTGCTTAATATTAAGAAGATCGCCGTTGAAATGGAGGGGGTCGACAAGAAACGCCTGACGCTTCAGGCAACCGGCCCGGGCGAGGTTACCGCAGGACAGATCAGCGCAGTGGCGGATGTCACCGTTCATAATCCTGATCTGATAATCTGTACCCTCGATGACGGTGCGGAGCTGCGGATGGAGCTTACGGTCGAAACCGGCAAGGGCTATGTCGCGGCAGTCAACAACCGCCCGGAAGATGCGCCGATCGGTCTTATTCCGATTGACAGTCTGTTCAGTCCGGTCAGGAAGGTCAGCTACCGGGTCGAGAATACCCGCGAAGGCCAGATCCTGGACTATGATAAATTGATCATGACCATTGAAACCGATGGCACCGTGACCCCGGAAGACGCGCTGGCTTTTTCAGCCCGCATCCTGCAGGATCAGCTACAGACATTCGTTAATTTTGATGAACCGGAAGATACCGCGACCGAAAAAGAATCGGATGAGCCTGATTTCAACCGTAATCTGCTGCGCCGGGTTGACGAGCTTGAATTGTCGGTCCGTTCGGCCAATTGCCTGAAAAATGATAATATTGTCTATATCGGTGATCTGGTGCGCAAGACCGAGGCAGAAATGCTGCGCACCCCGAATTTTGGTCGTAAGTCACTGAATGAGATTAAAGAGGTTCTGTCAACCATGGGGCTTCGGCTCGGCATGGATAATCCCGGCTGGCCGCCGGAAAATATTGATGAACTGGTCAAGAAAATGGAACAGGAATTCTGAGCCTGAATTTTTAAGCGGAGCGGCCCCGCAACCGGGAGCCCCGATCAAGGAGTAAGAGATATGCGCCATCGTAAAGCTGGGCGTAAGCTGAATAAAACAAGTTCACACCGCAAGGCGATGTTTGCCAATATGGCCAGCGCGCTGTTGAAGCATGAACAGATTGTAACCACCCTGCCCAAGGCAAAAGAACTGCGCCCGGTGGTTGAACGGTTGATTACGCTCGGTAAACGCGGCTCGCTTCATGCCCGCCGTCAGGCCGCGGCAAGATTGCCCGAATCCGACAAGGAAATCGTGCAGAAATTGTTCGATACCCTGGCCGAACGTTACAAGGAACGCGCTGGTGGCTATACCCGTGTTCTGAAAGCCGGCTTCCGTCATGGTGATGCGGCACCGGTGGCGGTAATTGAACTGGTTGATCGTGACCCAGAGGCCAAAGGCAAGGACAGCGGTCCGCTGCCGGATGTCGAGGTTGAGGACACCGACGCCGCCTGATTATCCGGTCGGCACAGAAAATTATAAAGGCAGCTCATACGGGCTGCTTTTTTTGTGGGTTTTTGTCTTGCGATTGAAAGGGCATCTTATATAATTGCCTGACCATTTCACTTAACAGGCAAGGATTGATCTTATGGCTCTTAACCCCGGCGTCGTGAGTGGCGAAGACTATATCGAACTTGTTACAGCCTGCAAGGACGGCGGTTATGCGCTGGCGGCGGTGAATTGTGTTGGCACCAACAGCGTCAATGCCACGATGGAGGCTGCCGCCCGCAATAACAGTGACGTGATTATCCAGTTCTCCAACGGCGGTGCACAGTTTTTCGCCGGGCAGGGGATGGAAGACGCGTTTCAGGCCAAGGTTGTGGGCGCGGTTTCGGCGGCGCGCCATGTCCATCTGCTGGCGCAGCATTACGGTATCTGTGTTGTCCTCCATACCGATCATGCCAATCGCAAACTGGTGCC
>JAADGA010000118.1:0-5514 GCA_013152615.1 Alphaproteobacteria bacterium | reverse complement strand
CATGGCCGCCCGCTTTACACCTCTCATATGCTGGATCTGTCCGAAGATGATATTGATGACAATCTGAGTGAATGCGCGCGGGTGCTGCGGCGCATGGCCCCGCTTGATATGAGCCTCGAGATTGAGCTTGGCATTACCGGCGGTGAAGAAGACGGGGTTGGCCATGAGATCGAGGACGGTGCCGATAATTCCCGGCTTTATACCCAGCCCGAGGATGTGCTCAAGGCCTATGAGCTATTGTCACCGATCGGCCATTTTTCGGTGGCGGCGTCGTTTGGCAATGTTCACGGAGTCTATAAGCCCGGTAATGTCCGGTTGCGCCCCGAAATTCTGCGCAATAGTCAGGCGCTGGTCGCCGACAGCCATAGCACCGCGGATAATCCGCTCAATCTGGTATTTCACGGCGGCTCCGGTTCTGAAAAGGCGAAAATTGCCGAAGCCCTGACTTACGGGGTATTTAAAATGAATATCGACACCGATACCCAGTTTGCCTTTGCTGCGGCGGTCGGTGCCTATATTGACGCCAATGCACCGGCATTCAAACATCAGATTGATCCGGAGAGTGGCACCCCCTACAAAAAGCAATATGATCCGCGCAAATGGCTGCGGGCCGGGGAAACGGGCTTTATCGCCCGGCTTGAGGAAGCCTTTGCCGATCTGGGTTCTGCCGGAAAGTCTCTGGCCGGATAATTACGGCTTCGGCTGATCTGGGGCTTATGTCTGCTAATTTCGCTATATCGGCGGCTGGTTAAAGCTCTGGATCAGGCTGCCGGCGACCAGATGCCAGCCATCGACCAGCACGAAGAATATCAGCTTGAACGGCAGTGAGATCATTACCGGCGGCAACATCAGCATGCCCATCGACATCAGGACCGAGGCCACCACAAGGTCAATGATGACAAAAGGGATA
This sequence comes from Alphaproteobacteria bacterium, assembly GCA_013152615.1. GTDB lineage: Bacteria > Pseudomonadota > Alphaproteobacteria > Sphingomonadales > Emcibacteraceae > Paremcibacter. Next base: position 4,604 of record JAADGA010000118.1, on the reverse strand, counting down.
AAAATCAGAAAACCGATTTCAAAGGCCCGCCGAAGCTCGCTGATGATAAAGGCCGGGACCAGAATCTGAAAAGCCGTGTCGGCCCGGGTTTTGGGTGATGGCAGCTTTGACAGGTCGAGGAAAAGCTTGAGATCACTCTCCCGGACATGGTTCATCATAAAGCGGTGAAAGGGGGCGGTGGTCCGGTCAAACGCTACTTTTTCACTGATCTTCTGGGCAATCAGCGGTTCAATACCGTTGTCATAGGCCTGTTTCAGGGTTGGGGCCATGATGAAGGATGTCATGAATAATGCCAGACTGATCAAGACCACATTGGGCGGGGTTTGCTGGGTGCCGAGCGCACTTCTGAGCAGGGAGAAGACAATAACAATCCGGGTGAAGGAGGTGACGACAATGATGATAGCCGGGGCCAGACTAAGCACTGTCAGCAGCATCAACAGCTGCACAATACGCCCCGAAAGCGTGCCGTCTTTACCCATATTAAGCGATAATTCCTGAGCAAAAGCCGTCTGGCTGCTCACAAGCAGGATCAGCAGAAAGCTGATGATGGAAAGGGTCAGCAGGCTCAGAGTGAATTTATGTTTTTTCAACAGCGCCATCATGAGTTTTCAGCTTTATAGCTGTTTTTGGCGGCGGTTATATTTCGTTCTATCACAATATCCCGCTCGGTCCCGAGCATCACCAGATGTTCAACATTATCGCGCCGGATCAGCAGTAATTTACGCCGGGCATCGACCGGCAGAATCTCGACGATATTCAGCCGTTTGTCCTGACTGCGACCCGAATTGATGGTGGTGCGGGCCATAAGGCCAAATTTTTTGGCACCGTAGGCGATGATTAAAATCAGGGCGAGGACAAACAGCAACGCCACCACAAACTGGAGATAGGTCGCTATATCCATAATGACCACCTTTGATCCGGAGGAATACTGTAGTTTCGGGTCATTCCCTGTTATCCTGTGCCCCATTATCTGGCACCTTATTGTCCGGTGATGGCGAAATCCGGGCGTGGTTCTGTTCACTCAGGCGGACATTTTCATGATAGAGATAGCTTAATATCTCTGATACCGGTTGCAGGGCTTTCAGCGGGATATAGCTGTCGACATCAAAGGCGGCCAATATCTCCACCAGATCCTCGTCTGTCCTGACTTTGACATCATTATCGAAGGCGATTTTCAGAATCTTCTCCGCATTCCTGCCGCTGCCACTGGCGGTAATACGCGGAATATCCGCTCTGCCCCCGTCCTGTTTCAGGGCAACGGCCTTTTGTCTGTGCGTCGGGATGTCTGGTGCCATCTGTTATCGAGATATCCTGTTTGAAACATATTTTTTCCCCTGATAATAGTCACAGCAGCCCCGGCTTGTCAGCTTAAATATCGGTGCCTGGGTTTATTTGTCAGGGCCGGTTCTATAATATCCTATTATGTTAACAAATTATTAATTTTCCAGTTCCACAATCAGCGGGTTATGGTGTATAGTTAACAGCATGGCGTATTCAGCCGGGATGGTGGCTGTTTTGCGCGGCGGCGTGGTGTTGGGATCACGTAGTATTAGGATAATGAATAATGGACCTGAAATCTATTTCTTTTTTCAGTTCGTTAAGCCGTGAAATGAAATGGCTGACAGAACGGCAAAAGGTCCTGGCGCAGAATATTGCCAATGCCGATACCCCGGGATATATCCCGAAGGACCTGAAGAAAATCAGTTTCAAGGCACATCTGGATCAAGCAAATACTACCCCCGGCGAATTGCAGATGCGAACGCTGGTCAAGGGGCATATGACCTCTGACGGCATCAGTAGTGGCAGTAATGAAATTCAGCAGCAGGATACCAGTTTTACCATTGCCTCGCCGGACGGCAATGCGGTTAATCTGGAGGATGAGCTGATTAAGATGTCCAAAACCCAGATGGAATATACTCTGGCAGTGAATTTATACCGCAAGCATGTCACAATGCTTAAAGTAGTTCTGGGCAGAAGATGACAGATAAAACCGTAAAGCGATAGCAGGAGAAGTTCCATGGATTTATCCAAAGCAATGATGATCTCTGCCGCCGGCATGAAGGTGCAGGGGGTGCGGATGCGGGTGATTGCCGAAAATCTTGCCAATGCCAATTCCTCCGCTACGGCCCCCGGGGTTGATCCTTATCGTCGCAAGGTGGTGACTTTTGTCAATACTCTTGATAATGAGCTGGGCGTCACCCGGGTCAAGGTCAGTAAGATAACCTATGACCAGTCACCTTTCGGGATGCGGTTTGCCCCGGGTAATCCGGCGGCGGACAAGAATGGCTATATCAAGACACCCAATGTCAATGGCCTGATTGAAGCCACCGACATGAAGCAGTCCGAACGTTCTTATGAGGCCGACCTTAATGCTATTGAGGTGTCAAAGAATATGATGATGCGAACCCTTGACCTGCTGCGGTGATCTGCTGCCGGGGTCAGAGTAAAATGAACGGGAATCAATGAACGGGAATCAATGATGAATATCAAGGCGATGGATGCCGCGAATGCCTATGCCGGTGCGCTGAAAAATCAGGGGCTTGCCAGTGGGCTCGGCAATATTGGGGCGGATAATATTGGCGATATTTCCGGCAATACGCAGGGGAGCGGCAGTTTTTCCGAGGTATTGAAAGCCGCGCTCTCAGACACCGGAAATTCAGTAAATGTCAGTACAAATACCGGGATAGCGGCACTGAACGGCAAGGCCGATCTGGTGGATGTGGTGACCTCGGTGCAGAATGCCGAAATGGTGCTTGAAACGGTGGTGGCGGTGCGGGACAAGGTGATTGCCGCCTATCAGGATATTATCAAGATGCCGATATAAATTATCCGGATTTTTGCCCGCTTTCCAGTAGAGCCGCCGGGATGCGGGTCTGGATGGCTGGCAGCGGGTCAGAGCAATAGGTCAGGAATACAGCGTATGAACGGGGCAGACGTATTGGACATTGCACAGCAAAGCATATGGGTGCTGATCAAGGTATCCGGCCCGGTGATGCTGGTGGCATTGATTGTCGGGCTGATTGTGGCGCTGTTTCAGGCCCTGACCCAGATTCAGGAACCAACCCTGACCTTTGCCCCCAAGATAATCGCAATATTTGTCACCCTGCTTATATTTTTACCTTATATGAGTGAGACCATGGGCAATTTTATGGCCTATCTTGCAGAACGGATTGTAAATCTTGGCTGATGTCCTGCCCAGGGAGATATTTGCCTTTCTTCTGGTGTTTTCCCGACTGGGCGTGATGGTAATGATTTTTCCGGCGCTTGGCGAAACCGGTGTTCCGGCGCGGATTCGTCTGGTGCTGGCGCTGTCGATTTCCTTTCTGATCTATAGTCTGGTTCGGACAAGTCTGCCGCCGATGCCGGTATCTCCGCTCAAATTGGGGATTATGATTATTTTCGAGGTGTTGATTGGCACCCTGATTGCGGCATCAATCCGGCTGTTGTTGAGTGCGCTCCATACCGCCGGCACCATTATCGCCATGGAAAGCGGTCTGGCCCTTGCCCAGGCCTTTGACCCGGCGCAGGGGGCGCAAAGTGCCCTGATGTCAACTTTTCTCACCCTGATGGCGGTGGTGCTGATCTTTGTCACTAATCTGGATCATATGATGATTTCTGCGATGTATGACAGCTATACCCTGTTTCCGGTTGGCGGGGCTATCCAGATCGGTGATTTTGCCGAAATGATGGTGAATACGGTGGCGGGGTCTTTCCTTATCGGGGTGCAGATTGCGGCCCCTTTCATCGTTTATGGTCTGGTGTTTAATGTTGGTCTGGGCATATTGTCACGGCTGATGCCACAGCTACAGGTATTTTTTATTGCGATGCCGTTAAATATTGTTGCCGGTTTTTTAATCCTCGGGATAGTCCTTTCCTCGGCCATGAGCTGGTTCCTGCAACATATGGAAAGCAGTATCGGGGCTTTTCTGGTGCCTGGATAAAAGCAGATGGCAGATGACAAGGACGAGTCCCAGAAAACAGAAGACCCAACGGACAAAAAGCTTCAGGATGCCCATGAAAAGGGGGAAGTGGCCAAAAGTCAGGAAGTCGGACATTGGTTTATCCTGTTTTCCGCCGCCGTGATAATTATGGTTTCAGCAAAATCCGGTATGGCCGGTATTCGTGATATTCTGGCTAATGTTCTGGGGTCCTCCTACAGTATCCCGGTTGATGGCAACGGGCTGCGGGATTTTGTTGTGGAAACTGTCGGCAAGGTGATGAAATATCTGCTGTTGCCGGTGATTATTTTAAATATCGGGGCATTGCTCGGCGCGGTTATCCAGCATAAACCGGTGTTCAGTGCGGAAAAAATCATCCCGAAATTAAGCAAAATTTCGCCCCTTGCCGGGTTAAAAAAAATATTTTCAGCCCAGAATTTCTTTGAAATCACCAAATCCATTCTTAAAATTATTATCGTCGGCATTGTGGTATTACTGCTGGTATGGCCGGAGCGTAACCGTCTTGGGCAGATGATTACCCAGGATGTGGCAAATCTGGCGAATGTCATGTATATTCTGGTTCTTCGTATTCTGGGCGGGGTTGTGGCGGTCATGGCAATTATCGCCGGCCTTGATTTTATGTTTCAGAAATTCCAGTTTCTGAAA
>JAADGA010000117.1 GCA_013152615.1 Alphaproteobacteria bacterium | reverse complement strand
CCATGATACCCCGACCACATGAACTTTTGCCGCAATCGCCATTTCAACATCAAATGTGGTATCGCCCACCATGAGGGTATCTGCCGGCGTCACCCCCGTATCACGCATGGCGTTAATCAGCATGGCAGGGTGCGGCTTTCCCGGCCCGTCATCAGCGGTATTCAGGGTCAGGAAATAGTCACTCAACTGATGATTTTTCAGGGTGATCAGCAGCCCCCGCCGTGATTTACCGGTGGCAATGCCGAGCAGATAACCGTGATCCGCCAACTGTTCAATCGCCTCACGCACACCGTCAAATAATGGCTCATTATCCTCCTCCTGCTGACGCAATTGCTGAAAACAGTCGATAAAACCGGCTTTCAGCGCGAGGTAGGTGGCGGCGGACTGATCCGGGTGACAAATTTTGATGGCCTCGGTCAGCGACAGGCCGACGATCTGGCGGATGGCCTCATCGCCCGGATAGCCGACATCACAGGACCGGCAGGCGGCCTGCATCGCCGCTATGATCAGATGCTGGCCGTCAACCAGCGTGCCGTCACAATCAAAGACGATTAATTTCATCCGTCATCCTCTTCAAAGGGATCGCTGGTATCATTCTGATCAAAGCCGAACATATCCCAGCTTTCCTTCATATGGCGCGGCAGGTCGGCGGTCACCGACAGGATACCGCCATCCGGATGATCAATGTCGATATGACGGGCGTGAAGGTGGAGTTTCTTGCTGACCGCGCCGTCAAGAAAAGCCTGTTTGCCGCCATATTTACCGTCACCGACGATCGGGGTCGCCAGAATGGTGGCATGGACCCGAATCTGATGGGTGCGGCCGGTCACCGGCTTGAACGCGACCCAGCTGGCCGTGCGAAGCGCACTGTCGATAACCTGAAAATCGGTGACCGCCCGCTTGCCGTCATCACTGACCATCATGCGCTCGCCCCGGCTGCCCGGTTCCTTGTCAAGCGGGGCGGTGATGGTGCCGTGGTGCCGCTCAGGCCTGCCGATAACCAGCGCCCAGTATATCTTGCGGGTTTTGCGATCACGAAAAGATTGGGTAAGACTTTTTGCCGCCCGACTGCTGCGGGCAATAATCAGCACACCACTGGTGTCTTTATCAAGCCGGTGGACCAGTTTGGGCCGTTCGGGATTATCGCCCTGAAGACAGTCGAGCAGACCGTCAACATGACGGCTGATGCCGCTGCCGCCCTGAACCGCAAGACCGGGCCGCTTGTTGAGGACAATCACGCTGTTATCCTGATAAATTACCATATCACGGATATAATGCCGGTCTTCGGCGCTATGAGGCTTTTTGCCTGATGGTGATGGCCGCGTCCCGGCGAAACCGGACCCGGCAGCATTGGGATTATCCCCGATCGGCGGAATACGGATTTCTGCGCCTTCGACAAGGCGAAATCCTGCTTTGACCCGCTTGCCATCAACCCGCACCTGCCCGGTTCTGAGCAGTTTCGACAGATGGCCAAAGCCCAGCTCCGGAAAATTCTTCCTGAACCATTTATCCAGCCGCCAGTCATTCTCATACGACTGGACCTTATGATGATTTACGGCTGACATATATTTTCCTTTATCAGCGGACGCCCTTACGCCAGAAAGCGTCCAGCGTAAAGCCCCGCAAACAGGGCCGTAACCCCCAGAACCAGTGATCCGCCGGCATAAATTGCCGCATGGATTATCTCATGGCGTTCGATCATCAGACCCAACTCCAGCGAAAAGGAGGAAAATGTGGTAAATCCTCCCATGACCCCGATAACCAGAAAAGCCTGCCAGTGATGAGACAGGCTAAATCTGGCGGCGAGAAATGTTACCAGCAGACCGATAAGAAAGGACCCGGCAATATTGGCTGTAAATGTCCCCCATGGCAGCCCCGGTCCCATCAGGCGCAACATCATCCGCCCCACCAGAAACCGGCCCGTGGCCCCGAAAGCGCCGCCGATGGCCACTGCTAAAATCATACTCATCGTCATTTCTCCAGAGACTTTTGCGGATAATACGGGCAGGAGCCCCCGAAAGTCCAGCGCTCATTTTACGGCCAAAAACCCTTATATTTTGGCTTGCATATTAGCGGCTAAAATGGCAAGATTATTTCCCACTGGGCAAAATTAAATAAATTAAATTGGTAGAGGAAAAATGTTCCCATTATCCCTGTTTTTATCCAGACTGATCCGCATCGGCACCCTTCACGTCATTGATGCCGCTGGAAAGAAACACAGCTTTGTCGGTACGGCAACCCCTGAAGTCACCATCCGATTCCATCGCCGTCTGTTACCGTTAAAATTATTCCTGAAACCTGATCTCGTTACCGGAGAGGCCTATATGGATGGCTCCCTGACTGTTGAAGATGGTAAAGAGATGTATGATTTCCTTTATATCGTCACCAAGAATCTGGAATGGGGGCCGGATCACAACATGCTGATGAATGGTGGCGACCCCTATAGCCGTTTTAAAAGCTGGATCACCCAGATCAACCCGGTGGGCCGTTCACAAAAAAATGTTGCCCATCATTATGACCTGTCCGGCGAGCTGTATGATCTTTTCCTTGATCCGGACCGGCAATATAGCTGCGGCTATTATACTTCAGCCGATGACACGCTGGAGCAGGCTCAGGAAAACAAGCGGAATATTATTGCGGCCAAGCTCCTGCTTAAACAAAATCACCGGATACTCGATATTGGCTGTGGCTGGGGCGGGCTGGCCCTGCATCTGAATAAATATGCCGGAGCCGCCGTTACCGGCGTTACCCTGAGCAAGGAACAATATGACATTGCCTGCCACCGCGCCCGCGATGCCGGGGTTGCCGACAGGGTTAAATTTGAATTTCAGGATTACCGCAATGTTGCCGGGAAATTTGATCGTATCGTCTCGGTCGGGATGTTTGAGCATGTCGGACGGCATCAATATCAAACCTATTTTGACAAGATATATAACAGCCTGACCGACGATGGCGTTGCGCTTATTCATACCATTGGCCGGGCGGACGGGCCGGGGGCGACCGATGAATGGACGACCAAATATATTTTTCCCGGCGGCTATGTTCCCGCACTGTCGGAAGTGGCACCGGTCATTGAAAAAGCCGGGCTTTATCTTACTGATCTGGAGGTATGGCGGCTTCATTATGCCAAAACGTTAAAAGAATGGCGTCATCGTGCCACCAAAAACAAGGCCGCCATTGTCAAACTTTATGATGAGAGATTTTTTCGGATGTGGGATTTCTATCTGGCCAGTGCGGAATGTGCCTTTCGCAACATGGGCCACGTGGTGTTTCAGTTCCAATTGGCCAAAAAACGCGACGCCGTGCCGATCAGCCGCGAGTATCTGTTTGAAAAGCGAAGCTGAAATGTCAATTCCCGTATATCTGCTTCCGGCCTCCTATATCAACAGTGATGCCGAAAATATTATTGCCTATGCCCATGAGACAACGGCGGGCCTGAAAACCGATATTGACCGGGCGGTGGCGCTTTATTACCGGATCCGCGACGGTTTCGCCTATACCCCCTATATTGATTACAGCAACCCGGATGTATTCAGGGCGAGCTGGACACTCACCCAGCCTGTCGGCTTCTGTATATCAAAGGGCGCGGTGCTTGCCGCCTGCGCCCGGGTGCTCGGGATTCCGTCCCGGCTGGCTTTCGCCGACGTAAAAAATCATATCACCAGTGAGAGACTTAAGAAATTCATCGGTGGCGACATCATGCCGTGGCATGCCTGTTGCGAGCTGTTTCTGGAGCGGAAATGGGTCAAGGCAACACCGGCATTCAATCTCTCCCTATGCAAAAAATTTAGAATTAAACCGCTGGACTTTACCGGTCTCACGGATTCTATTTTCCATCCTTTCACCGAGGACGGCACTAAACATATGGAATATATCCGCGACCTTGGCTGTTACGCCGATGTCCCGGTCGAGCGGATTATGGCAAGTTTCCGCACCCTCAACCCGTCCATCCTGATGGCTGATTTTCTCAAAGGAAATTTTGCCGCCGAAGGGGGAGCAGAAGCCATATCCTGATGCCGGCTTTCGCTTGACCCCGGCCCCTGATTTTCCCCCTGATTCCCCCCTGATTTCCATCTTGCATTCAAGCCCGCAAGGGCGCCCGGAATCTGTTTAACAGCTTATTAAGGCTAAGGTGCTAGGGTACCGATTGTTCTGAATGATAGTATTCGTACATAAGCTATCAAGGATTAGATGTTATATGAGGAAATTTTGTACTTTTAGTTTGTTGTTTTTGTTGCTATTCGCAAATTCAGGCCGGATATTCTTACCTCTCCGGGCAAAAGAAGCCCCCAAATATCCGGCGTCAACGTCCCTGAAACCGGATATTTTCTCCGCCCTCAAAAAACAGGTGAATGCCGACCCGAAAGTGGCGCTGGAGACCAGTCAGAAAATCCTTGCCCAAAATTCTCTTTCCCAACAACAGAAAATAGCGCTGATCGGTATCCAGTCCGGGGCCTATGAGCAATTGGGAAATTTCAAAATCGGTCTGGAAACAGGCCAGAAAGCCCTTAACCTCGCCACCGGGAAAACGGTTGATCGTAATATTATCGCCTATATTAACAATGTTGTCGGTAAGAATTTTGAAGGTCTGGGCCAGATCCCCACAGCGATGCAATCATATCAGCAAGCCTATGAAAATTTTCAATATAGCGGCAACCCGCGTGGCATGGCCAACTCCAAAATAAATATTGCCGGCCTGTTTGTCGGTGCCAGATTATTTGACAAAGCCATCAGCGAATATAACCAGATATTAACCCTCCTTGACCCTAAAAAAGATATTTTCCTTTATACCAGAGCACTCAATAATCTGGGATATACCCAAATAGAAAATGGCACCCCTGACAAGGCCCTCAAATATCTGAAGCAGGCCCGTAAATTGGCCCGTATCATGGGAAACCAAATGCTTATTGCCTATACCTATGAGAATTCTGGCGAAGCCTTTTATCATACCGGCCACTATAAAAAGGCCAAAAAATATTTCCTGTCCGCCCGTAAAATAGCCGAAAATAATGGCATTGAATCATTAACTGCGGCGATCTATTATTATCTGGGACTTGTTGAGTTTTCTCAGAAGAACTTCTCCAAATCGACAATATACGCTGCCCGGGCGCTGAAAATTGCGCTGAAAAACAACGCTGTCGGCAGGCTGGCCAATATCTACGGTCTGTTATCCCGGCAGGCACGCCACCGCCAGGATTATAAAGCCGCGCTGATCTACCGGGATCTCAGGCTGAAATATGAAAACAGGATTGACAGTAATAATATCATAACCGCGCTGGCCCTGCTGGAAACCGAATTCAAATTGAAAGGAAGGCAGCAGCAAATCACCTTGCTGCAACGCGACAACGAGATTCAGCGACTGTCTCTGCAAGAAGAAAAGAACCTGCGATATTTTGACTTTGGACTGGTAATTTTTCTTATCCTGAGTGTCGGCTTTTTACTCTATGTCCTGCGGATCAAATCCCAGGCGACCAAACTGGCCCGCTCGCGCGAGAAGGATTTGCTCGAATCAAAACTGGCCGCTGAAGCCGCCAATCAGGCAAAAACCACCAAATTTCTTTCCTATATGAGCCACGAACTGCGGACCCCGCTTAATGCGGTAATCGGCTTTTCCGAAGCCCTGCGCCTGCCAGACTTTGGCAAATTAAATGATAAACAGACGGAATATGTCAGTCATATCCATGACAGCGGAAAATTACTGCTCAAACTGATCAATGACCTGCTGCACCTGTCCAAGATTGAAACCGGCGCGATCGACCTTGAGCTTAAACAACATAATTTATCTGAAATTGTCCGCAATATAATCCCCATGGTTCAACATGTACTGGAAAAAAATCAGGTTCAGCTCCATCTAAACGTCATCCCCGAGGGGTTAAATCCTGTTGTTGTCGATAAAATCCGTATGGATCAGATTCTGGTTAATCTGATTTCCAATGCGGTCAAATATGGCCATCAGGGCGGCAATATCTGGCTGTCGGTAACAGAAATTGAAGATCACCAGTTGCGGGTCAGTATTCAGGATGATGGCATCGGCATCGCGCCAGAACAGTTTAAAAATATTTTTACCCCCTTTAACCGCGCTGGTATGGAACAGTCCGGCATTGAAGGCACCGGAGCCGGCCTGTCCATTGTCAAGGCATTGATTGAAGCGATGGGCGGCAGCATCGGTTTTGACAGCACGCTCGGCGAAGGCACCACCTTCTGGATTGACCTGCCAACCGTAACTGCGGCTGACCCCGCACTGACCCCGGCAGCCTGATATCTCCGACACGCCACTGTGTCGGACCGAAAAACCTGAGTAATTGCCTTACAGATCTTCCCATTTGGATAAATGATATTTTCTGAAACCTCTCCAATAGTAAGTGGCCATAAGCAGACCAAATAATATTCCGGCCAGAAGACTCGAAAACGCCGCAAACACAGGTGACATATTTTGCGAACGCCAGACTAAAAACCACATTGATACCCCCCAAAAAGCGCTGTACCATACAGAGGCGAAAAAAAACTTGTTCCAAAGCTCCAATAATGTGGCGGCGGTATTTTTAAGCCAGCTTTTCTTAAAATATGCATCAGCGGCGGATTATAATTTAATCTCCAAATACCCGCAACCTCTAGTTCCTTATGGGCCGCGCGCAATCTGCTTTCGAATGACATCCTCTATCCTTTCCCGGCTCAATCCTTTCCCGGATCGACCCTTTCCCAAAATGGCGACCGCCCGCTATGGTATCACCTCGGTTCTGTTAATTCAACCAGCAGCCGGGT
>JAADGA010000116.1 GCA_013152615.1 Alphaproteobacteria bacterium | reverse complement strand
AGGCGACGAGCGGGGGAGTATCCCCCATCTCTTAAAAAAACATGCCCCCCAAAGGCGGGTAATCTGGATACCTCTCTACTCCAACCTTTTCCACATATAGCGTATCTGAATTTTATAGCCCGGGGCGACTTCGGGGTATTTGTCGATGCCCGGGGTATAGCCCATGGCCTGATAAAACCGGATGGCGTTTTTGGTTGACCAAAGGTAGATGTCGCGCAGGGCGGTCCGGCTTTTGATATCCGCTTCCAGATGGCTCATTATTTTATGGCCAAGGCCGTGGCCCTCGGACCCCGGTCTGATATAGACCGCGTTGATGCGGGCGTGGGTGGGATTGATAACCGTTCGGTCGCCGATCGGGTGGAGGTCAACGACATCCGTCCGGCTCCAGCCGCCGACAGCGATGATCTCGCCCCCCTCTTCAACAACAAAGGCAAATTCGGGGATGGTAAAATGAAACGCCGGGTTATCATCCGATACCCATGCCGCCGCGGTGTCCGCACCATAAGCTTCGGCACAGATACCAGTGATCGATATTTTCATAATCTGCTGAAAAGCGGTCACATCCTCATCGGTCAGCGCACGGATTATCATGGCTATTTCTTTTTGGCGTAAGGATTATCGCCCTTGCGCAGCATCATCCGGATCGGCACCCCCGGCAGCTCAAAATCCCATCTGAGTTCATTAAGCAGATAGCGCTCGTAACTGCGGGCAACATCAGTGGGCCGGTTACAGAAAATCGCAAAAGTCGGTGGCCGGGTTTTTATCTGGGTCATATAACGCATCTTGATCCGGCGGCCATTTACCGATGGGTGGGGGTGATAGGCAAGCGTCGCGGCGAGCCATTTATTCAGTTTTGCCGTACTCACCCGCCGGTTCCATAACAGATAGGCGGCAAATACCGCCGGCATCAGACGGTTGACCCCGCGTCCGGTCAGGGCGGAAATCGGAATGACCGGAATCCCCTTGATCTGCGGCAGTGAATGCTCGAGCGTGTCCTGAATATCCTTCATCACTTCCTGGCGGTTTTCCATCAGGTCATATTTGTTGAGCGCGATCACCAGCGCCCGGCCCTCCTGCACGATCAGGCTGGCGATACTCAAATCCTGCTTTTCAAACGGCATGGTCGCGTCAACCATCAGGATGACAATTTCAGCAAAATTAAGCGCGCGGATGGTATCGGCAACCGACAGTTTTTCCAGCTTTGCCATCACCTTTGATTTCCGGCGCAGCCCCGCAGTATCAAACATCCTGATTTCCCGGCCCTGATAATAGTAGGTCACGCCGATAGCGTCCCGGGTAAGTCCGGCCTCTGGCCCGGTGATCTGGCGGTCTTCACCGAGCAGGAAATTCACCAGCGTCGATTTGCCGACATTGGGCCGCCCGACCACCGCCATCTGTAGCGGCAGACCACTGTCTTCTTTGGTCGCCTCGGCCTCGTCATCGCTGACCTCACCCTGAATTATCACTGACTTGCTGGTGACGGCTTCCGGCTCCCCTTCCCGCTCCAGCCCAAGCTCAGCAATCAGCCGGTCAAAAGCGTCAATCAGGTCGGACAGCCCCTCACCATGCTCCGCCGAAACCGGCACCGGATCACCCAGCCCCAAACTATAGGATTCATAAATCCCGGCCTCTGCCGCCCGGCCCTCGCATTTATTGCACAGCAAAATTACCGGGGTTTCGCCCCGGCGCAGAATATCGGCGAAATGCTTGTCGAGCGGCGTCACCCCGGCGCGGGCATCAATCATAAACAGGATAAAATCCGCGTCCTGAATAGCCAGATTGGTCTGGGCGCGCATGCGGGCGGATAACCAGTTGTCACCGGCGTCCTCGAGTCCCGCGGTATCAATCGCCAGAAAATTTATCCCGCCGAGCGATGCTTTCGCCTCACGCCGGTCACGGGTAACCCCCGGGGTATCATCCACCAGCGCCAGCCTTTTACCGACAAGCCGGTTAAACAGGGTGGATTTGCCGACATTAGGGCGGCCAATCATTGCAACCTTGATCGTCATTTATCTTTCATGTCCCATATAACAATTGGCCCGTCTTTACGCAAAACAGGCCAACAAAGCAAATATAATAACCGGGAAATCTTATCTCATAGCGATAAGTTCTGCATCCCGTGTCAGGAAATAAAGCGTCTTGTTGACCACAATCGGGGCCATTTCCAGACCGTCCGGCATTTCCACACCACTGATAAGCGAGCCGTCATAGGGGGATAATGACAGCGCATAACCATGAGAAGATGTCACAATCAACCGGTCCCCGGCCAATACCGGACCATGCCACCAGACGGCTTCCTTTCGCCGGTCGGGGTCCTTGAATTTCTCCAGTTGACGAACCCAGCGCACCTCCCCCGTCCGGCGGGTGAGGCAGACAACCTGCCCGTCGTTGGTAACCACATAAATATATTCGCCCGCGACCCACGGTGTATTGCTGGAGCCGATATTCTGTTCCCAGATACGCACTCCCGAGCGCAGGTCAATAGCCACCATACGCCCGCTATGGCCGATCGCATAAAGCTTGCCGTCATAGACCACCGGGTCACCGTCAACATCACGCAGGGTCGCCATCGCCGTCAGCCGCCCCTGAGTGCTCAGGGTATCGGTCCACAGCACCCGGCCATTTTCCACTCTCATGGCATAAATTTCCCCGGAGGAATAGGCCGAAATGACGGTATTGCCAACCACCGTCGGGCTTGCCGCCCCGGCGAGACCGGCATCTTCCGCCGTGCCAACTTCGTTCCACAGGATTTTCCCGTCTTTGGCATCAAGGGCATAGGTCTGATTATCATGAGTTATGACAAAGACGCGCCCGTCGGCATAGGTCGGCGCCCCGCGCAGGGGAATGGCGAGCCGGGTAATCCAGAATTCTTTGCCGCTGGACTTGGACAGCGCCGCCACCTGACCATAGCCATTACTGATATAAAGCGCATTCGGCCCGGCGGCAATGCCACCGCCATAAGCAAGATTTCTGGTTTCTCCCTTATCGGAGAATTCTTTCTGCCACAGTTTTTTACCGGTATCAGCATTATAGGCGGTTACCTTTGACATCGCATCCATGGCATAGATAACCCCGTCAAGTACGACCGGCATGCTGAGGATACTGCGGCGATCATTCGATGGCGAGCCAATATTTACCGACCAGATTTTCTGCGGATTATTGCCCAAAGCGGGCTGCTGCATAAGATGACGCGGATTACCCCCGGCCTCTGGCCAGTTCTTGTTAACATGGGGCGCGGGCAATTGGACCTGAAGATTTTTGAGCGCCGGGTTTGACTTTAAATTCTGTTCAAGCGTCAAAACCGGAATCCGCGTGCCCTTCAGTTTCTTGCTGTTTTTTGTCCCCGAGGATATGCTGCTACAGGCGGCCAGTGCCAAGAAAACCGCAAAAGTGATAAAGACACGAAAATAACCTGTCACTGACCTACGCCTTAAAACCATCTATTCCACCCTGCTTATTTTATTACGGAGCTAAATTCTTTTGCCCGGGTCTTGACATCTTCCGGGGCCTCCAGATCCTGCTCTATTTCCGTAAGAATGCTCTTGGCCTCTGCGCTTCTCCCCGCAGTCAGTGCCGACATTGCCAAAAGCTCCTTCGCCATATATTCCCAGGGATTGCCAGTGATCATCAACGGGGCAAGGCGTACTCTCATATCGTCATATGACGCGGTATCAACCGCGATCATTGCCGCTTTAAAATTTGCCAGATCACGATATATCTTGTCAACGCCGGACGTATGCGCCAATTTATCAAGGGCGTCAATCGCCTTTTGACGATTACCTTTTTCAAGCTGGATTTTAGCGGTCTCAAAAGCCACAAGAATCTTGTAGCCGCCAACATCGGTCGTGGACAGTTTTCCAAGCTCGCGCAGGGCAACATCCATATTATTGGCGGCAATATTCTGTTCCACCTTGCCATACTGGTTGGCGACATCCCGATAGTGGTCTTCATTATAATTTTTCAAAACCACTCTGGAGACAACGAACAGGAGGACCGCCACCAGAAAGATAATGATATAGACCCCGTATTTCTTCCATATCGTCATAAGCTGTTTATGACGCATGTCTTCGTTAACTTCGCGAATAAATTCTTCTTCGGACAAAAAATGCTCCTGTTATTCTTTATATCCTTCAAGCGGGTCAAGATAGCCCGCCTCTATCCATAAGGCAATCGGGAAAAGTCTAAAAATCAGGATTTAGGCTTTAATCCATAGGTATGCTCCGGAGCCGGAAAGCTTCTGGCCCTGACCTCATCGGCATATTGGCCGACCGCAGCCTCGATTGTCGTGCCAACTTCGGCAAACCGTTTGACGAATTTGGCATTTGACGGGAAATAGCCCAGCATGTCCTCGACCACCAGAATCTGGCCGTCACAATTGGCCGATGCCCCGATACCAATAGTGATGATATCAAGTTTTTCGGTTATTTCTGTAGCAACAGATTCGGTAATTCCTTCGAGTACCACCGCAAAAGCCCCTGCCTTTTGAACGGCATAGGCATCTTCGATCATCTGGATACGCTCCTGCTGATTTCTGCCCTGGGTGCGATAGCCACCCATCACATGCACCGCCTGGGGGCGCAGGCCGATATGCGCCATCACCGGAATATTGCGGGCGACCAGATAGGCAATCGTGTCCGCCATCGCCGCGCCGCCTTCAAGCTTGATCGCCGCACAGCCGGTTTCCCTGAGCACCCGCGCGCCATTATGAAACGCCTGCTGCTTTGACTCCTCGAATGAACCAAAGGGCATATCAAGGATGACCAGCGCCCTTTGAGAGCCGCGCATAACGGCTTTGGTATGCTCAATCATGGTATCAAGCGTCACCCCGATGGTACTTTCCATACCGTAAAGCACCATCGCGAGGCTGTCGCCGACCAGCAAAAAGTCAACATGGGGGTCAAGAGCCGCCGCCATCGGCGCGGTATAGGCCGTCAGCGACACCACCGGTCGCTCCCCCTTCAGTCTGGCAATGTCCCGAACTGTCTTGCGGCGTATCTGGTTATCTGCATACATAAAACACCTCCTGATGTTATTCCCATTCAATCGTGCCCGGGGGTTTTGAGGTAATATCATATACAATGCGGTTTATGCCCCGGACTTCATTAATGATGCGGGTCGATACCCGGCTTAAAAACTCATGGTCAAAAGGATAGTAATCCGCCGTCATGCCGTCGGTCGAGGTCACCGCCCGGAGTGCACAGACATAATCATAGGTCCTCTCGTCACCCATGACACCGACGGTGCGCACCGGCAGCAGGACCGCAAAGGCCTGCCAGATAACGTCATAAAGACCGGCGGCCTTGATTTCCTGAAGATATATATCATCGGCCTTGCGCAGAATATCGCATTTTTCCGGGGTAATGTCACCCGGAATACGGATGGCCAGTCCCGGCCCCGGAAACGGATGACGACGAATGAAGGCGTCTGGCAGGCCCAGTTCCCGCCCCAGTTCCCGGACCTCATCCTTGAATAATTCCCGTAGTGGCTCCACCAGCGCCATATGCATCCGGTCCGGCAGGCCGCCGACATTATGATGGGATTTTATGGTCGCGCTCGGACCACCGGTGAAGGACACCGATTCGATTACATCCGGATAGAGCGTTCCCTGGGCGAGAAAATCAGCCCCA
>JAADGA010000115.1 GCA_013152615.1 Alphaproteobacteria bacterium | reverse complement strand
AATGGCAGGGAAAAAGACCGGTAACGATGATAATTAAGCTCGACCAGCCGGTCACTGATATTCATCAGCTGCGCCAACTGCTGCCGGGTTAGTTTTTTCAGCGCCGCAATCAAATACGCACTATCCTCCAGAAAGACCGGCATTGACCAGCTGGGCCGGGTCACATCCTGTGAAAAGTCGAGCTTTTTTGCCGGTGAGGTTACGATCAGCATTTTTTGTCCTGTTTATTTACGGTTACCCTGTTTATACCAAATACTGGCTATAAAAACCTAAACTTTATTCGTCTTTGCCTGCCCGGAAAGGAAAGCGTTCGGATTGTCTGGATCAGCCGCAGAAAACACCCGCCATGTTGATCTGACAACAGGCCCGGTCCACCGGCATTTAATCCGGATGGCATTACCGATGATGATCGGCATCAGTGCCACCATGGGGTTTATTCTGGCAGATACTTTCTTTATTGGCAAACTCGGCCCGGCGGAGCTTGCCACCATGGGTTTTGTCAGTCCGGTCGCCATGATCATCGTTTCCGCCTCCATCGGTCTGAGTGCCGGCACCTCATCGGTGATGGCGCGCGCTTCCGGTCGCGGCACGGATCAGGCTCTGGTCCGGCTCGCCACCAACAGCCTGATCATTGCCGTCATCATATCCCTGATCTTTACCGTGGTTGGCCTGCTGACCATTGACCCGCTTTTTACCCTGATGGGGGCGGACAAGACCACCCTGCCGATGATCCGTCAATATATGCAGGTCTGGTACTGGTCACCGCTGTTTATCATTGTGCCGATGGTGGCGATGGGGGTGACCCTGGGCGATACCACATTGCAGGGTCGGCTGATGCTGATTGCCGCGCTGGTCAATGTCATTCTTGACCCGATTATGATTTTTGGTTTTTGCGGTTTTCCACGGCTGGAGATGGCCGGGGCCGCCCTTGCCACCCTGATCGCCCGGGCCGGAACCTTTGTCGCGGTCCTTTACTATCTCGCCTATCGGTTTCAGGTGCTTGAATTCAGCGCAGAGGTCATGCGCAGCTTCCGGGACAGCTTTCGCAAAATTACCCATGTCGGCATTCCGGCGATGGCGACAAATATGATCATTCCGCTGTCCGGCGGGGTTATTATCACGATCATCGCCCTGTTCGGCAATGATGCTGTCGCCGGGACCAATGTTGCCATGCGCATAGAATCAGTCACCATCATTGTGTTTTATGCCCTGTCGGCGGTTATCGGCCCTTTTGCCGGACAGAATATTGGCGCGGGGAACCCGGAACGGATAGAGAAGGCCTTGCAGCAATGCGCCCTGTTCGCCCTGATCTGGAGCGCGGTTCTGGCGCTGGCTATCGGCGGGACGGCGGCCTTCATTACCGCATGGTTCAGCGATGACAAAATCATTCAGGGCTTTGCCAACAGTTACCTCTATATCATGCCGCTCTCTTACGGTGCCTATGGTTTTGTCATGATCGCCAACGCCACCTTCAACGGCATGGGCAAACCGATACCGGGGGTGGTTATCTCAACCCTCAGGGTCGCTGTTTTCCAGTTTCCGCTGGTCGTGATCGCGGCCTTCCTGCTGTCCGATATAAAATATGTCTATATCGCCAGCAGTCTGTCCAATATTCTGGCGGGCGGGGTTGCCTATATCTGGGTGATGCGGGCCATCAGACGCAAGCGGCCCGGCACCCCCATCCATTAATGACAAAAGCCGTTAATGACAAAGTCTGTTAATGACAAAAGCCACTAATGACAGAACCCGCTGTCAGCGGCTTTGGGCTGCGTCGGCGGGACGCTGTCAAGCTCAGCCACGACCTTCGTCATATCGGCGATCAGCATGTCGGCCATATCGCGGGAAAACCCTTCACGGACAACGATGCGCAGCACGGCAACGGCATCAGCATCCGGCGGCATGGTATAAGCCGGCACCTGCCAGCCCCGGATGCGCAGACGTTCAGAAACATCATATACCGAATAGCGCGACGGGTCTTTAAGGCAGAAAGCGAATACCGGGATCATGCTGCCGTCACTCAACAGATCGAACGGCCCGAGGGCGGCGATGCGCCCGGAAAGATCGGTGGCGATATCGCGTAAAGTTGCCATGATGCGGGTATAGCCATTCCGGCCAAGGCGCAGAAAATTATAATATTGCCCGACAATCTGATTACCGGGGCGGGAGAAATTAAGGGTGAAGGTCGCCATATCACCACCCAGATAATTGACATGAAACACCAATTCTTCGGGCAGATGCTGCTGGTCGCGCCACACCGCCCAGCCAATGCCGGGATAAACCAGACCATATTTATGACCGGAGACATTGATGGAAACGACATTGGGCAGGCGAAAATCCCAGCGCAGCTCCGGGTGAATGAACGGTGCGACAAAACCCCCGCTGGCGGCGTCAATATGAAGCGGCACCGCCAGATCATGAGCGGCATTATGACGGACGACGGCATCATGGATTGCCTCGATCGGTTCGAACTCACCGGTAAAGGTGGTGCCGAGAATGGCAACCACGCCAATGGTATTTTCATCAATGCGCTCAATGACCTCTTCCGGGCTGATAACGTAACGGCCCTCATGCATCGGGATATAGCGCGGCTCGACCTCCCAATAGCGGCAAAATTTCTCCCATACCACCTGAACATTGGCACCAAGGATCAGGTTGGGGCGACTGGTGGACTTGCCCGCAGCCTCCCGACGTTTGCGCCAGCGCCATTTCAGCGCCATCCCGGCCAGCATCACCGCCTCGCTGGAGCCAATTGCCGACACCCCGACCGCCGCCTCATCCTCATTGGCATTGAACAGGCGGGCCACCATATTGACACAGCGCGTCTCGATTTCCGCGGTCTGGGGATATTCATCCTTGTCGATCATATTCTTGTCGAAGGTTTCCTTCATCAGCCGCTCGGCCTCGGGCTCCATCCAGGTGGTGACGAAAGTCGCAAGATTAAGCCGGGCATTGCCGTCAAGCATCAATTCATCATGGATCAGCCGGTATGCCGTCTCGGGCAGCATTTCGCCTTCGGGCAGGGTATATTTGGGAATAGGCTCCGTCATCGCCCGCGATCCGTAAGCCGGACTGAGATCAAGATCAGGGCATAGCTTTTTAACCATAATATTTACTCCATGTTGGGGGCGGCCCATTCAGGGCGACGCCAGTGATATAACAGCTGCGGCATGACCAGCATCACCACCAGGCTGGCGAACATGGCCAGCACATAAGGCACCGGGGCTATCATGGCGCCGGGGGGCAGAAAACCAATAAGAAGACAGGCAAGGGTCGTGACAAAACCAGTCCCCGCCACCAGCCATAATCCCCAGACGCGCCCGCCGGGAATCCGGTAAGGCCGAACCGTGTCCGCATGGCTGTAGCGCAGGCGGATCGCGGCGGCAAACAACAGCAGATACATCACCGCATAGAGGATAACCGCCGCCGATGTCAGCAACAGGAAAGCGCCGTTGACCGAGGGGACGACCAGAAACACCAGCGCGACAACGCTCATCAGGGCGGCCTGTAGCATCAACAGGTTGCGCGGCACGCCGTTGGCATTGCACGCCTGCAATTGCGGCGGCAGATTACCGGCGCTACCGGCGGCCCACAGCCCCTTGACCGGGCCGACAATCCAGGTGCTGACCTGTCCCGCCGCACCAAGCGCGACCAGAACAGCGATCAGCGGCAATAACCAGCCCAGATGCCAGATATTGAGCAATATCTGCAGCGCCTGAACACTGCCGGAAACCAGATCCAGTTGATTGGTCGAAACCACCGCCGCCACCGCCAGTCCGCCAAACAGCGTCAGGATAAAACCCAGCAGAGCCGCCGAAAATACCGCCACCGGATAGCTGCGGCGAACATTGCGCACCTCTCTGGCATGACTGGCCGAAACCTCAATGCCGACCACACCGAAAATAAAGCTCAGGAACAGCACCAGATTCTGTCTGCCCCCGGTCAACGGCAGCCAGTTATCTGCGCTCAAAGTCAGATTTAAATGGACCGGATGTCCCTGTATCACATAAAGCCCGGCCAAACCGATCAATATTCCGGCAGGCAACAATACCCCGGCCCCCAGACACACACTGGAAATCCGGCCGGAAGCCCGCATGCCGCGCAAATTCATCACTGTCGCGGTCCAGTAGACCGCCAGAATCACCCCGACGATAAAAATACGCGATCCCGCCAGCGCAGGATCAATGGCATAGGCCAGACTCGCCGCGACATAAGACAGAATTGAAGTAATGCCAAACAGGCTTTGCACCCATTGCAGCCATACCGCCGTAAGTCCCCACCGGGTGCCAAAGGCCTCTTCAACCCAGTGGAAAACCCCGTTCTTCGGCCAGGCCGTGGCGAGTTCCGCCGACACCAGCGCAATCGGGACCAGAAAGGCAAAAACCGTGATCGCGTTGAAAAATACCATATTCATGCCGGTGGCGGCCATCATCGGCATATTACGCAGGGTCAGGAACAACGCCGCCGTCATAAGAGTAAGCTTGACCACACCAATATGAGGACTTTGCCCGATATTGTGTAGTTGCGGCGCACTCATGAACCGACAGCCTTGCGCCACCTGTTTTTCATCAAATTATTCATTGAAAATAATCTCTGATTTTAATGACATAGCCCCCGCCAGACAATGACATGGCCCCCCGTCAGAAGACGTCTCCCGAACAGGGCATAAAGGCCAATATCACGCCACGAATGACTATACCCTATAAACAGATGATGATAAATTCTCTATTGTCAATATCAAACGGCAGATTTGGCAAATCCCGGGTCGGGGTTACCCGCCAATAGCCGGGAGTAGCCGGGATGTCGGGATCAGGTGCCGGCCCCGGGCTTTGCGCTCAGGTCAGCAAGTTTATTCGGAGTATCCTGCACATCGTCCGCACCGGGCAGCGCGTCAATCTTTTCGGTAATATTTGGCCATAATGCCGCATATTTCTCGTTAATCTCATACCATTTTTCCAGACCGTCTTCGGTATCCGGCAAGATCGCCTCGGTCGGGCATTCCGGTTCACAAACCCCACAGTCAATACACTCATCCGGGTTGATCACCAGCATATTTTCGCCTTCGTAAAAGCAGTCCACCGGACAGACTTCCACGCAGTCGGTATATTTACATTTTATACATGCCTCTGTAACCAAATAAGTCATGGCTCTCTCCTTATAATTCCCCGGTGCCGGGATAACATCTATTTCTAATCCTGCATATACATCTATCAAACAGGATACAACAAAAAATCATCTCTATTCAGAAAAATATCCGGATATAACCGCTATTGCCGCCGGGCCTTCACCTTTTTTTTGATCTGGCCATTGCGCTTGTCAGAGATATAAAGCAGGCCCGACACCCGGCGCAGCAGGTTGCTTTCATAATCATCCTCTTTGCCATCGGCGAAAACCACTTCCCACATCAGTTCGAGGATGTTTTCCCGTCCGGTTTCATCGAAATGATCTTTTATCTCCCGGGTAAAACCAAGAATATGGGTGGAGTCAGTCTGGGCGGCAAGGGCTTCGACAAAAAGCTCAATCGCCTCATCCCGGGACAATCCCAGCCGGTGTTCCAGCAGATTGAGAATACGGCCCCGCTCACAGGATGAAATCTGGCCATCATAGGCGGCAACCTCCACCATCAGTGCGGCAGCTGCAAGATTTTCCTTATCGACGTCGCGGACGCTATCGCCGCCCGGGGAATGGGGGGCCGCATTATTATGCACAAAAATACTTAGTTTTTTTAATATAGACATGAATATACTTTCCTGAGAATAAATTTATGACTTGAGCAGGGAATTGCAAAAAAATTCAGTAACCTGCTCGGCGATCTGGTCTCTTTCGCCTAAATGGACAAAATGATCTTCCTTTATATATTTTATCAAGGATTGATTCATTAATAATACCGACAGACCGTGAACCATGGACCAGGCACTGAACTGGGCCACGGCCGGATCAATCTCCCGCGCCCCCGGCAGGGCCAGACATTCATTGACCGTTTTCCGAAAATACAGAAAATTTTTATCGGAAATTTCAAGAAAGTCATGATATTTATTGTAATCTCCCAGCTCATATTCAAACATAACCTTGAAATGAGCCGGGTAATCCCTGGCAAATTCCACATATACCATAGCCAGCTTGCGCAGACGAATCATCGGGTCCTTTTCAGTTGCCATCAGCGACCGCATGCCATCACCAAGTTTGCGCATGCCCTCTTCCTTCAGCACCGCAATCAGGGCGTCCTTATCCGCGAAATGCCGATAGGGGGCCGTCTGCGATACCCCGACCCGGCGGGCAAGCGCCCTGAGGCTCAGGTCACTCACCGTTCCTTCTGTCAGGATTTCCAACGCAGACTCAATCAGGGTCTCGCGCAGATGACCGTGATGATATGATTTTCTGCCTTGGGGACAACATCGTTTATTCAATTGAAATTCCCATACTATCCCCCGGATAACTCACTAATTCCGACAACTCACCACTTCCGGCGACAGAACACGGCTAATTATCTACCGTAATGTTGACAACGTCAATATTTAAGTTGTGGCGCTGAACACCGCCCTGTCACGCGGGGTCCCTGCCGTCCGCG
>JAADGA010000114.1 GCA_013152615.1 Alphaproteobacteria bacterium | reverse complement strand
GGAGCGAGGCGACGAGCGGGGGTGAAACCCCCATCTCTTAAAAAGAGAAAGGCAACCCCAAAACCCTATCCGGTTACACTCACCCCCCGAAGGCCATAATGGCCTGAGGCAAGGCCGACCGGCCGCCCGGAGCTTTAGCGTAGGAGGGGGAGCGAGGCGACGAGCGGGGGTGGAACCCCCATCTCTTAAGAAGATACTGCGGGGAAGCATCCCCCATCTCTTAAAAAAAATCATTACCTACGCCAAATTTTTAGCCCTTGAGTTCTTTGCCAGCATCTCACCTGATTTCTTTTCCGCCATCAATGCCCGCGCTTTGTCGTAGGCCGGGTCCTGCCAGAAAATCAGGCAGCCGTTGCAGCCGCGACCGCAACAACCCTCGACCCCAAGGCGCGGGGTCTTGAAGGCGCGCTCGGAATTCGCTTCATCAAGGCTCAGCACCAAGGCATCCCGACGCTTGTCATAGCGCACGTCCGATCCGTGGCCGAGCTCTATCTTACTGGCCTCTTTATCCAGCTTCAGCCGGTCCCACTGATCACGGGTCAGCGGGCGTTCCTTGCGGATAATGGTCATCTCCGGGTAAGAGTTGCGCAACTGCGCCACATCCTCGCGGTCAAACCATGAAAAAGGCACCCGGATAACCGGCTTTTGTCCGGCATGAACCACCTCAGCGACTTTGCCGCTTCTGGCGTCAATAAATTCGTAAATACGCAGAAAGATAGTCTCACGCTGAATGGGCGAGACAAATTCCACCACATCACCAGCCTCAATGCGGTTTTTGACCTCGACGATAAAGGCGTCCTCCTCGACCCGGTGAATCAGTCCGGCAAATTCCCATTCGGCCAGGGTTGCGGTGTTCTCGTAATTATGACCGTGATTGTCGAGCCGCCCATCGTGAAAGGCGAGGGTATAGCCGCGATTCTGCACCGTTTCCAGCTCCGCCATATAGGGCGAGGGCGACCAGCTTTCCGGGTCCTGATACCAGTCATCAATCGCCATGCGGTAGGCGCGGGCGACCAGCGCGACATAATACTGGCTCTTGTTGCGGCCCTCGACTTTCAGGCTATCAATGCCGAGGGCCAGATACTGATCCAGTTTCGGCATCAGGCACAGATCCTTGGAATTAAGGATATAGGAGCCGCGTTCATCTTCCTCGATCGGCATCATTTCACCCTCGCGCGCGCCTTCCTCGAGCAGATATTCAAACATGTCTTTGGTATGTTCGTTCAGCTCAAGCTCCTTGATGGTGCCGTCTTTCAGCCGCATATGAACCTTGTAATTCCACCGGCAGCTATTGGCGCAGTTACCCTGATTGGCGCCGCGTTCAGCCATATAATTGCTCAGCAGGCAGCGGCCGCTATAGGTCATGCACATCGCGCCGTGAACAAAGGTTTCAAGCTTGATATCCGGGCATTTTTCGCGGATTTCAACCAGTTCGGGGAAAGAGACCTCGCGCGCGAGAACCACCAGCGACGCCCCCTGCTCCGCCCAGAATTTAACGCTGAGCCAGCTACAGATATTGGCCTGGGTCGAGACATGAAGTTCAAGGTCAGGCGCCATTTCCTTGACATATTGAAACACCCCGGGGTCGGCGATAATCACCCCGTCCGGCTGCACCTTGCGCACGGTTTCAATATAGTGTTCGAGCTTCGGGATATCCTTGTTATGGGAAAACAGATTGAGGGTGAGGTAAACCCGTTTGCCATATTTATGGGCGAATTTCACCCCCTCGACCACATCTTCCAGAGTAAAGGCGGATTTGGTCCTGAGCGACAGGTCAGGCGTGCCGAGATAGATGGCATCGGCACCGTAAAGCACCGCCATTTTCAGCTTTTGCAAATCCCCCGCCGGCATCAGCAGTTCCGCCCGTTCGGGTCGTGTCACACTCATTTTAATCAATCCTGAATAAAATCCATCAGCAGCCGTCGCGCCTGTGGAATTTTCCTGTTATGGGGAAAAAGCACATAACGTTCAAGGAAAAATTCACTGAGGCGCAAACCGTCCCGAACATCATCCCGGCTGATGTCACCGCTGCCCAGCAGAAAGGCCGGTAACGCAAGCAGCCGGTCATGATACGCCAGTCCGGCTTCCCGGCTGACCGCCCGGCCGGAGCGCGGCGACACATAAATCAGGTCTTCGGTAACCCCGGTGGCGGCACAACAGCCGAGATCAAGGCCATAGCCCAGTTCAGTCAGCAGGCCGATTTCCCAACGCACCAGCAACGCGCCCCAGCCCTCAACATGATAATCCCCCTGTTCCAGCATATCCAGCAGGCTCAGAAGCCCGTCATACAACGCCGGATGCGGTTCTTTTTCCCCGAGTGATACCATCAATATGGCACAAACGCTGTTCAATACCCCAAGCTTTGCCGGATAGTCGAGGAAAGCTGCCGAGCGGGCATGGCGTAATTCAACCTGATAACTGCCAAGCTGACTTTCCAGCCGACCGCGCCAGCTCAACGTTACCTCATTTCCCGGCTGAAGCGTGCCGCGCTGGCGCCGGCCCATGCCGCCGCGAACCAGCCCCGCATGACGGCCATGCCCGGCGGTCAAAACATCAATAACCGCGTCAAATTCGCCGTATTTCCTGAGGGAAATGATAATCCCCTGATCGCGAAATTCCATAGCCTGTCCCCAGGGTCAATGCTCCATCGCCTCAAGACGGTCGAGACCCTGTTTGATTTTAGCCGCCTTCTGTTCGGCCTGCTCAAGATTTCTACGATTATCCGCCACCACTTTTTCCGGGGCTTTGGCCATGAAGGCCTGATTGTTCAGCCGGCCTGAAAGGCCACTGATTTCCCGTGCAAGCTTGTCCAGAGTCTTGTTAAGCCGGGCCTGTTCCGCCGCAATATCAATCACATCTGCAAGCGGCAGAAAACAGGTTGCCTCACCGACCACCACCTGAAGCGCGCCTTTGGGCGGCGCGCCGTCATCAACCGTTATCGTCTCAAGCCGGGCCAGACGCTTGATCACATCCGCCTGATTTCCCAGAAACCCACGGGTAACGGCGTTCGCCCCCACTACCCGCATCTCAAGCTTTGCCGCCGCCGGTACATTCATTTCCGCACGGGCGGTGCGGATGTCCGAAATCAGCCGAATAACCCAGGCGATCTCGGCCGCAGGCTGTTGCTTGACCAGGGACGCATCATAGCGCGGCCAGTCGGCGATAATAAGGTCTGTTTTCCGGTCGTCCCGCAGGCACCCCCATATTTCCTCGGTAATAAAGGGCATGAACGGATGCAGGACTTTCAAAATCTGATCCATAACCCATGCCGCAGTGGCGCGGCTCTCCCGCTTGGCCCGGTCATCCTCACCGTAAAACAGCGGCTTGATCAACTCGACATACCAGTCACAGAATGTCCCCCAGGTAAAATGATAGATCGCCGCCGTCGCCTCGTTGTAGCGAAAAGCCTCGAGCGCCCGGGTAACTTCTGCGGTGGCTTTCACCATTTCACCGATAATCCATTGGTTAACGGCGAGGCTGACTGTTGCCGGGTCAAAATCGGCATCAATATCATCAAAGCAGCCGTTCATGTCACAGAAACGCGCGGCATTCCACAGCTTGGTGCTGAAATTACGGTAGCCTTCAACCCGTTTTTCCGACATTTTAATATCGCGGCCCTGAGCCTCCATCGCGGCGAGGGTAAAGCGCAGGGCATCGGCACCATATTTATCGGCAAGCTCCAGCGGATCAATGACATTGCCCTTTGATTTTGACATTTTGGCCCCATGCTCGTCCCGCACCAGCGCATGGACATAGACCGTATCAAACGGCACTTCGTCCCTGAAGTGAAGCCCGTCCATCATCATCCGCGCCACCCAGAAGAAAATAATATCAAAGCCGGTGACCAGAACATTGGTCGGGTAATATTTTTTCAGTTCCGGGGTGTCGTCCGGCCAGCCAAGGGTGGCGAAGGGCCACAGAGCCGACGAAAACCACGTGTCGAGCACATCGGGATCACGGCTAATTATCCTGACGTCACCATAATGCGCGTCGGCCTGTGCCTGCGCCTCTTCTTCGGTATTTGCGACAAAAATTTTACCATCCGGGCCGTACCATGCCGGAATCTGGTGACCCCACCATAATTGGCGCGACACACACCATGGTTCAATATTGCGCATCCATTCATAGTAGGTTTTCTGCCAGTTTTCCGGGATAAATCCGGTCCGGCCATCCTCCACCGCAGCGAGTGCGTTTTTCGCCATGACCTCAACATCAACATACCATTGATCGGTGAGGTACGGCTCAATCACCACCCCGGAACGATCACCGAACGGCACCATATGGACGGTTTCCTCAACCTTGTCCAGCAGGCCGAGTGTCGTCATTTCGGCAACAATCGCCGTGCGGGCCTCAAAGCGATCCATGCCGCGGTATTGCTTCGGAACAGTGTCATTCAGACGGGCATCATCGGTCAGGATATTGATCAACTCGAGATTATGGCGTTTGCCGACCATGTTATCGTCAAAATCATGGGCCGGGGTTATTTTCACCGCGCCCGAGCCTTTTTCCGGGTCCGCGTGACTATCGGCGACCACAATAAGTTTGCGGCCAACAATCGGCAGGGTCAGGGTCTTGCCAATTAAATCCTGATAACGCTTGTCATCCGGGTGGACCGCGACCGCGACATCGCCGAGCATGGTTTCAGGCCGGGTGGTCGCCACCGTCAGATAGCGGCCCTCCTCACCGTCAACCGGATATTTGAAATGCCAGTAATGGCCGTTGACCTCCCGCTGCTCCACCTCCAGATCGGAAATAGCGGTCAGCAGTTTCGGGTCCCAGTTGACCAGACGTTTGGCCTTATAAATCAGTCCGGCCCGGTGAAGCTCGACAAATTTCTGCTGCACCGCGCGGACAAAACCGTCATCCATGGTAAAGCGGGCGCGCGACCAGTCACAGGACTGACCAAGGCGGCGCATCTGGTTAAAGATGATGCCGCCGGATTTTTCTTTCCACTGCCACACCCGTTCAATGAATTTCTCCCGGCCAAGCTCGTGCCGGGAAATACCTTCTGCATCCAGTTGCCGCTCGACCACCATCTGAGTGGCAATACCGGCATGATCCATGCCCGGCTGCCACAACACATCCCGGCCGCGCATGCGCTCAAAACGGATCAATATATCCTGCAGGGTATGATTGAGCGCGTGACCGATATGCAGGCTGCCGGTGACATTCGGCGGCGGCAGCACGATAGTATAGGCTTTCCCGTCAACTCTTCCGGCCTTGAAGGCCCCCCGTGCTTCCCAGCGGTCATAAATTCGGGTTTCGGCCCCATGACAGTCAAACATTTTTCCAAGCCTTGCGGCCGTTTCCGGGTTTTCAGACATCAGGTAATCTCTATCAGCTGTTATGATCAACGATCAGGACAAGGGCCTTTGCAGGGGATATCATGCTTGACACTCAGGGCTTTTTCGTCCGGGCCAGACGGGCAATTTCCTTGGCAACCATGCGTTCGACAATTGGCGGCAGATTATGATCAAGCCAGTCTCTCAGCATCGGCTTCAGCATTTCCCTGACCAGATCTTCCAGCGTGTTACCAGCCCCCTTATAGCCGGTGGTCAGCAAATCTGACAACACACCGAACTGATCCATGGTGAAATTTGACGGTTGATCAGACATCAATATATCATCCCCGCCCGCCGGGTCCACGTCATCAATCGGCAGATCAGTTTCTGGTTCCGGTTCGGGCTCAGGTTCGGGTTCAATTTCAGGTTCTGGTTCTGGTTCTGGTTCTGATTCTGATTCTGGCTCGGGTTCCGGCTCAGGCTCAGGTTCCGGTTCGGGTTCCGGCTCAGCTTCTGGTTCTTCGACAATAT
>JAADGA010000113.1 GCA_013152615.1 Alphaproteobacteria bacterium | reverse complement strand
TGATCCTGATAACTCGCCAGACCATATTTGCCGATCAGGTCAAGCATGCGCCGTTCGCCAATGACACAGGCGCCCATCTGCGCCTTCATATCGTGCTGGACAATATCAAAACGGATATTGGCAAAAATCAGGTTCCAGATATCCTTGCGCAATTTGCCCTTTTCCACCACCTTGATCGGCGGAATCCTCAGCGCTTCCTGCCACACTTCGGTGGCATTGGGGTTATAGCCGCCGGCAACATTGCCGCCAATATCGGCCTGATGACCCTTGACCGCCGACCACGCCACCAGTTGCCCGTCAAAAAAGATCGGCTTGTAAACCGCGACATCATTATTCTGATTGCCCATCGAAAAGACGTCATTGTGAAAGAACACATCGCCGTCGTTAATGTCACCGGCATAATAATCAATGATATATTTACACACCGGTGCCAGCGAAAACGCCAGTATCGGCAAATTTTCCATCTGCTCAAGCATATTGCCGTCGGCATCATACAGCCCGGTAACGAAATCCTTGGCCTCGCATAATATCGGTGAGCGGGTTGATTGCTGCACCGATATGCTCATTTCATCGGCAATTGATTTGAACGCCCGGGCATATACCGACAGCAAAATCGGATCTATTTTGCTCATGAGTTTTCTCCTTCGAGCAGAGTGGCCACCAGCTCGGGGCGGTCCTTGCGATACAGCGCAAACGAGCCATATTTATCAACGACACAATTGAACTTGTCATCAACGAAAATGGCGGTCGTTACCTGCTCAATCATCGCTGGCCCCGTCACATGATTGCCGTGGGTCATCTTATGACCGTCATAAACCGCCACCGTACGATACTGCTTGTCTGCGGGGATATAGACCGAACGTTCACCCTTGACCGCATGGCTGGCAGCGGCAGTTGATTTTTCTTCGGTGCGGAAAGTTGGCTTAGCCACCTCTCCCACCGACTGCACCCGGATATTAATAATCTCGACCGGGGCATCGGCGTCGTCTTCGAGCGAATAGCCAAACAGCCGGTTATGTTCCCGGTGGAACGCTGCGGCAATCGCCGCGCCGTCACGCTGCTCAATGTTGTCTGGCGATACTTCAACCGAAACCTCATGATATTGGCGCAGATAACGGCAATCAAGCTTGATAACGGTGCTACGCCGTTCCGACGGGATATTTTCCGCTGCCAGCAGATCATTGCCCTCCGCCACCATGGCGGCGATAATTTTACCAAGGGCGGCCCAGTCCATGCCCTTTAAGGCGGTGACGAAAGTGTGGACAAAGTCGTGACGCAGGTCAGACATCAGCATCCCGGCCGCACACAGGATTGAGGATTCCCGTGGCACCAGCTGAAACGGAATCTGTAATTCCTCACAAATAAGACAGCTGTGGGTCGGCCCGGCACCGCCCGCCACCACCAGCGGAAATTCCCGCGGATCAAAGCCGCGCTTGATGGTGATCTCGCGAATACCCTGGGCCATATTGGTGCAGGCAATGCGGTACATGCCCGCCGCCGCATCCTCGATGCTGAGGCCCATCGGCATGGCAATATGCTGTTCGATCGCGTCACGCGCCGCCGCAATATCAAGCGTCATGGTGCCACCGGCAAAGAAATCCGGGTCCAGATAGCCCAGCACCAGATTGGCATCGGTGCAAGCCGGTTTGGTGCCGCCTTTCATATAGCAGGCCGGACCGGGGGCAGCGCCAGCACTTTCCGGCCCCATCCTGAGCAGACCGCCCTCATCAAGCCAGCCGACCGAACCACCACCGGCACCAATGGTATGAATACCCAGCATCGGCAGCGCCAGTCGCCTACGGTCGATTTCGCCTTCATTAACCACCAACGGCGTGCCGACCACCAGAGAGGCCTCAAAACTGGTGCCGCCCATATCAACGACGATACAGTTTTCCTGATCATGAGCCTTGACATATTGCAGCCCGGCCCCCGGCCCCGCCGCCGGGCCGGACAGCAGGGTCAGTGCCGCCTTTTCACGGGCAATTTCCGGGGTCATCACCCCGCCGTTCGATTGCATGATCAGCAGGATACCGCCAAAACCAATCTCCTTCAGCCGACCGAGCAGTTGATTAAGATAATGGTCAAGGATCGGCCCGATATAGCTGTTGAGCGCGGTGGTGCTGACCCGCTCATAAAAGCGGATTGACGGCAGCAGGTCGGACGATACCGTGAGATACGCCTCCGGCAATTCCCGGCGCACCAGTTCTGCGGCGCGCTGCTCATGATCCGGATTGGTGAAGCTGTTCATAAAACAAATGGCGACCGCCGCAACCTGTTCGGTTTTGAATAAATCGATTGCCGCCCTGACGTCATCCAGATTTAACGGCGCGGTCTCTTTGCCATTGCGGTCAAGCCTGCCGCCGACCCCCTGCCTGAGATAACGCGGCACCAGTGGCACCACATTGGTACAGCGGTTATTATATTGCTGCTCACGGATACCCCGGCGCATTTCGAGCGCATCACGCACCCCTTCGGTGGTGATCAGCCCGCATTTGGCCCCGGTGCTGGTCAGGGTGGCATTGGTGGTGACGGTGGTGCCATGCACAATGGTGCCTATCGTCGCGACCAGCTGTTCCAATGTCAGCGGCGGCTCCATGCTCTCGGCAATATCGGTGAGACCCCTCATCACCGCAATTGACGGGTCGGACGGCGTTGACAGGGTTTTGTGAATGCGGGTGTCCCGGCCCGGCTCGTCAACAAAAAAGTCGGTAAAGGTGCCGCCAACATCGATGCCAATTTTAAGGCTCATCTTGATCCCCTGTCTGTCACCTGAATGACGATCGCCATGCCGGTGTCCCCGGCGGCACAACCGCTGAATAATCCGTAACCGCCACCACGCAGCGCCAGCTCCTCAATCAGCTCAATCACACTGCGCAGTCCCATCGGCGCTTGCGGATGGCCCCAAATCAGCGAGCAGCCGTAATTATTCATGGTGGTAATATCATTGCCCATCTCGGCGGCAAAATAAAGATCATTGACCGCAAAGGGATTATGGGTCTTGACCGCGTCCACCTGTGCCATGGTAATCCCGGCCTGATTGAGCGCCGCATGGGCCGCCGGTACCGTTGCTTTGGGCATATAGGCGAGATCGACCCGCGCCTGACCAATGCCAAGGATTTTCACCTGAATAGCGCTGTCCTGACTGAGCTCTTTCGCCTTGTCCGCAGTGGCGACAATCAGCGCGGCATTACCGTCCGCCGGGTGGGTCTGACCACCAAAAGTGATGGTGCCGTCCTTCATCACCGGACGTAACCCTGCCAGCCCCTCTGCGGTTGAGGTCGTCAATCCCTCGTCACCGTCGAGCTGATTGGCGGTCTTTTTAAAATTAGGCTTCGGCACCTCGAACGGCAAGGTCATAAAGCGCTTGTGGAAGCCATGGTCATCAGCCACCGCCGCCTCATATTGCTGTTGACGCATCAGCACAACCTCATGCTGCTGCGCGGTGGTGATATTATAGTCCCGGGCGACATTTTCCGCCGTTGCCAGCATCGAATGACCACCAAGCGGATCACAGGT
Organism: Alphaproteobacteria bacterium; assembly: GCA_013152615.1. GTDB lineage: Bacteria > Pseudomonadota > Alphaproteobacteria > Sphingomonadales > Emcibacteraceae > Paremcibacter. The sequence goes on along the minus strand of JAADGA010000113.1, from coordinate 2,306 downwards.
GAAATTATCCATGGTCCAGTTTTCATGCTTGCCAGTGCCGCCCGGACCCAAAGGATTGGGGTAATAAACCTGCGGCCCGTTCGATACCCGGTCGGCGGTGACAATCAGCGACGCCGTCGCCTGCCCGGTCTCAATCTCCTGCGCGCCGTTCAAAATGCAGCGCACGCTGGTGGCACAGGCCTGACCAATGGTTGGCCCGCCGACATGGGCCAGTCCCGCCATCCCGGTCAGCCACGGCAGGCCGTAAAAGCCATGCTGCTGCGGTACCGACATGCCGAGCACGCCATAATCAAGCAGCATCCCGTCAATCTCGCGCCGGGCGATTTCCTGCTTCATTACATGGGCGGCAAATTTCAGGCTGTGAAGATTTGAGAAACTGCCCTGCCACCGGCAAAAGGGCGTGGACCAGTAAGCACCGTAGGGAATCTCCGCGAGGTATGACATCACTTTTCTCCTGCAAAAATAACAGTATAAGCCGGAAAATACCCCCTGAACAATTGATAGTTTCTTATGATTGTCATTAGAAAAACTAATACCATAAAAAACCTATATAAAACAAATGGATATTGCATAAAACACAAAATATACTATAAATAATACCCGGTCTGTTATGCCACTCGCTATAAGTATTTCTAACGTAAACTCAACAGACTCAACCGGGATAGGGATCATGGGACGCAATCTGCCAAATTTAAATTCGATTCGGGCGTTTGAGGCGGTGGCGCGTCATCTCTCCATCACCCGCGCCGCCGAAGAGCTCAATGTCACCCAGGCCGCTGTCAGCCACCAGATCAAGGGGCTGGAACACCGTCTGGGGGTGATGCTGTTTCGCCGCCATAACAAGGGGCTGCTGCTGACCAAAGAGGGTCAGGCCATGACCCAGCCGCTGATCAATGCTTTTGACCTGATTGCCGATGCCACCAACCTGATTATCAACAGTGAGGTCCAGATTCTGAAGGTTTCCATGCTCAGCAGCTTTGCCTCGGGCTGGCTGATACCGCGGCTGGAAAAATTTTACCTGCGGCACCCGAATATTGACCTCCGTATCATTGTCACGGCCCGGGATTTTGATCAATTGAAGGCCGGCGATGTCGATATTGATCTGCGTTACGGTGATGGCAAGTGGCCTCAGGTCGCCAGCCAGAAATTTCTGAGCGAAGAAATTTTTCCGGTCTGCAGCCCCAAAATATTAACCGGCGAAAAACCGCTGAACAGCCTTGACGATCTGGCGCATCATATACTGCTCCATGATAAAAAAATGATTGGCTGGAAAGAATGGCTCGATGATGCCGGCATCAAGGGTATTGATTATAGCCGTGGTCCCGGTTTCTCCCACGCCCACCTCACCCTTCAGGCGGCCACCCTTGGCCACGGCATTGCCCTCGGCCGGATGCCGCTGGTGTCGGAATTGCTGAAAACCGGCGATCTGGTCCGACCATTTGACATCAGCCTGCCGACCGGCATGGGCTATTATGTCGTCAATATAACCCACGTCGCCGACAAATCAAAAATCCGCGCCTTCACCAGCTGGCTGATGGAGGAAGTCCGGCTGTTCGAGCAGGTGGGAAATCCATGACCTCAGAAAAAACTGACTATCCCACCTGTCATCATCATCTCCACAATATACATTCGTGATTACTGATAAATGGCTCTGTCAAATCATTTTATATCTAAAGTAAAGCCCCGTTTAACATCGTAGGGAAGACTAAAGCGCTTGAGTTTTTCCTCTATTCCTATTTTTTCTGCATATTTTTTTAGTTGTCCAGTGGCTAACCATTTAAATAATCTGTCTAATTTTACCGGCTTATCTAAAATTTGCATATATAGAAGCACGAATATAATAGCTCCCGAAAAAAATGATAAAAGTATTGGCGGAATTCCAGAAATTGGTAATTTGAACGATATTAAGGCTATTATGAATATTATAGCTCCCTTTATTACCCATTGTATCATTTTGGCTTTTTTATTCACTATGCTTAGATGATGTAAAATAAGCTTTTTATCTTCCAATTCAGCTAATTTTAATCTTTCTTTAGTGCTCGATAATTCATCCAAAACTGCCTTCTTCTCACTCCCAATTACAGCCATCTTCTTGTCTGATTCCTTTTGGATATCTGATACTAATGATTGCCGCATAAAAGATAACAATTTTTCGGGGTCCTGATCACTTATGACTTTGGCTGACCCAAGGCATTTATCTAATAAATACCGACGGCTTTTATCTTCTGTAAGTAGTACCTTAAATTGTTCAGCAGTGTCTTTGGTAAGGGTTTTAGCCATCTTATCTACTTGGTCAATAATACGCG
>JAADGA010000112.1 GCA_013152615.1 Alphaproteobacteria bacterium | reverse complement strand
CTCCGCCATGCCGGCCTTGGTGCCGAAAATAACGATACAGATGGTGGCCAGCACCACCAGTAGCAAAATCCCGAGCGCGGTATATTCGACCGTATCCATCAGCCGCAGAAAGCGCCCGAGCCACTGTTGATGATCGTCAAGATGAATATCGGGGGATATGCCCCGCAGCAATCCGCGCAGCGCGTCCAGATTGATCATAACCGCCCGGTTGATGGTAACATTTATCATCACCGGCACCGGCAGGTCAGTGGTGACATTGCCTTCGCCGAGCCATGGCTCCAGCAGCGTTTTGATCTCCTGCTCATCCAGCCGGTGGACGGATTTTATGCCCGGGGTTTGCCTCAGGAGCCGGATCGCCTGCTGGGCCTCCGTCTGCCGCCGGGCCGGATCAACCGTGATGATCTGTACCGTCAGCCGGTCACTCAACGCCGCTGACCATTCTCCAAAACTGCGGTGAAGTACCATCGTGCCCATCAGGGCCAGCGCGCTTAAATAGACCATAACCGCCATGACATAGGGCAGGAGCCGGGTGGCCTCATGACTTTTTTCATCCGGCAGGAAATCAACGGCATGGGTCACGTCCGGTCCTCCGGATGATATGCTCTGGGGCCAAATTCATTCTGGTTAAGCCGGGTCGTGGAAAATTCTTCCGGGTCGTCTGTTTCTTCTTCGGCAATATCGGCATCGCTGTCACCGGGCCGGATCATCTGCAGGCGGCCATCATGGAGATGCATCCGTGTCGCCCCGATTTTCTCTACCAAAGCCATGTCATGGGTGGCGATGACTGTTGTTGTCCCGAGCTTGTTCAATTCGACAAACAGATGCATGATCCGCTTGGCAATTGCCGGATCAACATTGCCGGTTGGTTCATCGGCCAGCAATATATCCGGACGCTTGATGACCGCACGGGCAATGGCAACCCGCTGTTTCTCGCCGCCGGACAATATTGGTGGCCGCGATTTCATCCGGTCTTTAAGCCCGACCCAGCTCAGCAGTTCTTCCACATGTTCCTCGATCTCAGCGCCGGTGCCACCGGATATCCATAATGGCAGCGCCACATTTTCGATCGCGGTCAGATGGTCCAGCAGCCTGAAATCCTGAAAGACAACCCCGATGCGCCGCCGCAGCCGTGGCAGGTCCCGACGCGCGGCCTTTTCAACATTTTCGTGAAACATTCTGATTTTGCCCTGTGACGGTCGATGGGCCAGATACATCAGTTTCAGCAGCGATGTCTTGCCCGCGCCACTGGACCCGGTCAGGAAATGCAATGATCCCGGTTTCAGGGTGAAGGAAATATCCTTTAATACGTCCGATTCGGTTCCGTATCTCATGCCGACATCTTCAAAATGGATCACTCAAACAACGCCTTTTTATTATGTCCTCTGCCTGCACCGGATCATAACAATTAACGCCCGGAGCGTAAACTCATAAATATATAATAGCCGCGGTCCACGGGATTTATCCTTTATCTGGACTCTTGCGTTAATCCTCCGGGCGCATTATAACGCTATAGAGACATAAGCCCATATGATAACAAGAGTTACAGGTTTTCAGATGATCCTGACCTGCCCGGAATGTTCTGCACGATATCTTGTCGATCCACAGGCCCTTCTGCCAAAGGGGCGAACGGTCAGATGTGCCAAATGCCGCCATATCTGGAAAGAGGCGGCCCCGGATAGCGCGTTGTCGACGGAGACGAAAAATATTCCGGAAACAAAAGCACCCTCAGCCGACACGGATAATACCGGTGATGGGGAAGATAAATTTGCCGTGCGCCGGGCGCAACGCCAAAAACGCCTGCGCCCGCTGCCCAAAGGCTCGAACCTGCCAGCGTTGCAAGACCATAAATACGGCGGCAGCCTGTGGGGCTGGTACAGTCTCGGGGCGTTTGTTGTCATCATGGTCAGCAGCTTTCTGATTTTCCAGAACAGCATAAGTCATTGGTGGCCGCCGTCACAAAAACTCTATCGCGCACTTGGCATGGAAAGTAATATCTCCGGATCACCGGCACCGGTTGCCCCACCAAAACAGCCTGAAATTCTGGCTCAGGCCTTGTTTGAAATAAAGGATACCATCCCGACCAAAGTTATTATTAACGGGGTGGTAACCCTGAAAGTAGAAGGTAATATTATTAATATTACCAATAAGACTCAGCCGCTGCCATTGCTCAGAATTTCTTTGAAGGACAAACAGGGCAAGGTCATTCGAAAATGGACTTTCAAACCGTCTGCCGCCACTATTTCACCAAAGGGCAAGGCCGCTTTTTCCACTTCCCTGCCCCATCCGCCGGGTAATGCCACCAGTATAAGTGTTACTTTTGCCGCAGATAGCCGCAGATAGCCGCAGATAAACAGTAAACAAGCTGTAAAAATATTGATAAACACTATAGTCTGACTCTGAAACACCAGAAAGTTTAATACCAGAGAGTTTAACACCGGGGCGTTCAACACCAGGGAGTTAATAGATGGCACATATTCTGATCGCAGAGGATGAGATGGCTGTGCGCATGTTTGTCGGCAGGGCGCTTGAGCATCGGGGGCATAGCACCGTCGGAGTCGAGGACGGCGGGGCAGCGATTACGGCGATGGCGGCGGAGGATTTTGATCTTCTGCTCACCGATATTGTTATGCCGGTGATGGACGGCATTGCGCTGGCGCTGAAAGTTTCAGCAGAATATCCGGAAATTCCCATCCTGATGATGACCGGATATTCCCATGAACAGCAACGCGCCCATAACCTTGAATGCCTTATCCATGACGTGATCAGCAAGCCGTTCTCGCTGGACGAGCTGTGCAATACGGTCGAGGATATTCTGAAAAATCAGCCGCAGCCGGATTAATATAACGGCTATAATTCTTTCGGCTGATAGTGCATTTCCCGATCAAGCATATTGCCGAGATTTTGCAGAATTGTCATGATCTGACTTTGGTAGCCCGCCGCAGCCGACATATTACCATCCTTCATGCTGTGGATTACCTCCCGGGCGAGGTCGCCGGCCGGAACGGTAAAACGGGCGGCGTCAATTCCCGATTTCTGTAATGTCCGCCCAAGATCTTTCATCTTTTTTCTCAGTTTTTGCTGAATATCAATCCAGATCCGGATATCCCGGTTGCGGGACATAGTGACAGCACGGAGGGGTTTTGCACTGGCAATTTCAAGCCGGATAGTTTTCTTCAGCACAAAATCCATGATCTGTTTCTGGGCTTTTTCAAGTATTTTTACCGCTTTACGCGCATGGTGGGCGGTGCGGAAATGGGCGAAACCCCGTCCCGAAAGAATAAGGGGATCATTATAAACAAACCCCTGTTCAAGATAGGAGACCAGATTAATCGCCGGGGTGAATTTCCGGTAATAGCTGTCGGCAAGAATTTTGCCATATAGCTTGCGCAAGGCCCTTATGTTATAGTCCACGGGCAGGGTGCGGCGGGGCGACAGGCGTTGCATCTGGCGAAATAAAAGGAGAGTTTTATCAATCTTCTGAAGTTTGCCTTTGATAATTATTGTTGGTTGTCTTTGATAAAGGGCTATTTTCAACGAGGTCAGGAGGGTCAGCATATTCCGGGTAAAGCGGCCTCGGTTCCCGTCTTGAATTCCGGCGGCAAGCGCCCATAAAATATTCCGCACACTGGCGATATCCTGATCATTCGTCGCGGCGATCAGACGTCGATAGGCCGATCGCAACGCCAGATAATAAATCCCCGGCATCTGGCCGTTATCCGGGACAAGTCCCAGCGCCATGAGCTGTCGCGCCAGTTTTTTCCGGCTACCCGGTTGCGTCAGGATATCGCGGCGGATTTTAATGATCTGCCGGGAAAAAGCATTGGAGAAACGCCGTACCGGTATAGTGATGTCCCGAATTACCTTCTGCTGTGTCTGTCCGGCCTGATCGGTTACCTCGACCACAAGATCGACTTTGCGACCGGCAAAATCGGATGCGGCAAGATTGACATAGATATTACCGGAAAACCGCTTCAGACCGGCAATGCCCAGATTTGTCCGGTCACGCAGGCTATCAGATTTGCCTCCGATCGGCATTATGCCGACAACCACATCGCGCACGCCAAAATCATCAGAAATATCAAGGGACAGATCGAAAAACCCTTCTTTGGTCTTCATCATGTGGTAAGCCACCCGGTGAATGACCGGCGGATTATCCTCCAGCAGCAGAATCGGCCATTGTCCAAGGCTGCGGCTGCCAGCCCTGACCTGCCACATAGTCTGATTTCTCAGGGTAAAACCGGCGCGAAATCCACCGTTTTTGTCTGCCCGGAATTTCACTTTGCGCGAACCGGTAATCAGGATCGGGGCATCGGCGATATTCTTCACCCTTACGGTTATTTTGCTGCCCTGAACCATCGGGGCCGGATTCGAGGTTTTTTCATCGCCGGCGGACATATTTTCGGTGAATTTCCTGCGACCGCTAAAGGACGGCGGCTTTACCGTCATAATGATCTCAGGGACAGGATAAGAAAACAGTGCCGGTGGTTTCAGCGCAATTTCAAGCAGTCTGCCGCTATCCGGTCCCGCTATGATTGCAGCAACTGCCAGCGCTATTGCCGCCAGACCCAGCGCCTTCAGCCCCAGCGTCCTTAGTTCCCGCGCACCTAGTTCCAGCGCCTTCAGTTCCAGCGCCTTCAGTTCTAGCGCCTTTAGGCCCAAGGGTAGCGGCCAGATTCTTTTGCCGCTCAGGCTGGAGAGCAGCAGGATTATTATCACCCCGGACAGCAGCAGATAGACGCTCGCCTGCACCACCGTCGGCAGATATCCCCACAGGTCGGTCAGGGACAGGGTGAGATAGATCAGGATCAGCACTGCCGCCAGCAGCAGCCCGGGGGCCAGTCGACGCCCGCTATCAATTCTGTTTACGCCAGCCATTCGGGTATCCTGTCCAGTCCAATAATCTCATCATAGCCGGGTCGTGGCCGGATAATGGCATATTGCCCGCCCGTTACCAGCGTTTCCGGAACCAGTGGCCGGCTGTTATAGCCCGAGGCCATCACCGCACCATAGGCCCCTGCCGATCTTATTGCCACCAGATCACCGCTTTTCAGGAGCGGCAATTGGCGCCCCCGGGCAAAAGTATCCCCGGTTTCGCAAATCGGCCCGACCACATCATAAGCCGTCCGGGGGTCAGCGGAGGCCTTTACCGGGACAATTTCGTGATAGGCATCATACAGGCTCGGCCTTGCCAAATCATTCATCGCCGCATCAATAATCAGGAATTTCCGGTCTTCCCCCTGCTTGACATAAATTACCCGGGCAACCAGTATCCCGGCATTGCCGACCAGCAGCCGTCCCGGCTCTATGATAACCCGGCAGCCGAGAGGACCGATAATCCGGGAGACCATTGCGCCGTATTCCAGTGGCAGCGGCGGTTTGGTTGTTGCCCGGTCATAGGGAATGCCAAGGCCGCCGCCAAGGTCAAGCACTGATATATCATGGCCATCGGCCCGGAGGTCCTTGACCAGTTGGACAATATGGTGAAACGCCTGCTCAAACGGTTGGAGGTCGGTAAGCTGGGAGCCGATATGAATATCAATCCCCTGAACCCGGATGCCGGGCAGTTGGGCCGCAGTTGCATAGAGACCCCGGGCGCGGCTCAGGGGAATACCAAATTTATTTTCGGCCTTGCCGGTGGCAATCTTGGCATGGGTTCTGGCATCGACATCCGGATTGATCCGCAAGGCAATGGCGGCAATCCTGTTCATATCTGACGCCACCCGGCTCAGTTGATCAAGCTCGGCCGCCGATTCGACATTGAACTGGAATATCCCTTCCTCAAGGGCAAAGGCCATCTCGCGTCCGGTTTTTGCCACCCCGGAAAAGACTATTTTCTCCGCCGGAATCCC
>JAADGA010000111.1 GCA_013152615.1 Alphaproteobacteria bacterium | reverse complement strand
ACGTCAATTTCCAGCGGTTTCTCGGTCCCCGCTCCCATTGAGAAAACCTTGATCAGGTATCTGCTGGAACAAAGAACCGCCAATATTATCACCGTACCGGCATCCGGCATCAAGAATATTCCCAGCCCGGACGAGAAAACCCTGAAAAAATATTATCAGGATAATTACGCCCGCTATATGGCGCCGGAATACCGCAATCTCCGTTTTATCACCCTGTCATCAAAAGATTTTATCAAAGATGTTACGGTAACGGCCAAGGAAATTGATCAGGCGATGGCCTCTAGCGCCAAAACCCCCAACACTGGTGAGAAACGGCAGTTTGAGCAGATTTTATTCAAGAGCAAGAAAAACGCGTTCAAGGCTTATACCGACCTCAAGGCGGGGCGGCACTTTGCTGATATTATCACCGTTTCCGGCTCCACAGTCGAAGATGCCGCCGCCTCAAGCACCAGCCAGAAAGATGCCGCTGAATCATATGGCCCCCAGGCGGCAAAGATTATTTATACCACCAAGGCAACCAAATATACCGCTCCGGTAAAAACTGATTTTGGCTGGCGGATTTTCAAAATTACCAAGATAACGGCCTCGGCTGCCCCGGCAGAAAATACCCGAGCCAAGGTCGTGGAACGGCTTAAAAAAGCCAAGGCCGTCGATCTTCTTTACAGTAAATCAGAAAAGGTCAATGACGAACTCGCCGCAGGCAGTTCGCTGTCAGATATTGCCAAAAAACTTTCGCTTAAACTAAAAGTCGCCACCGGGGTTAGCGCGGCAGGCTATAATGCCAAAGGTGACCGGGTTACCAATATTCCCAAGGATCCGTCTTTCCTGCTCAAGGCCTTTGCCCTGTCCCCGGGTGACGATCCGGTTCTGGAGGAAATGGATGATAACAATTACTATCTGCTGGTTGTTGATCACGTACCAAAAACCGCCCTGCGGCCATATAAAGATGTCCAGACAGCCGTTCTTGCTTTATGGCGGGCAAATACCCGCCGGGATATGGCCCGTAAAAACGCAGCGGAAATTTTAAAAGAAGTCCGGAAGGGTACCCCCCTGAAAAAGATTTCCACCGCGACTGCGGGCACCTCTTATACCTCGGTAACGCTGGCCCGAAATGACCGGACCGCCAAGGTGACAAAATCAATCAAGACCAGTATCTTCAGCCTTGAAACCGGTCAGGCAAAAGTGATCCCTGCCGCCGATGGCAATGGTTTCATCGTGGTCAAGCTGCTGTCGCGGAAAATATCCAACGGATCAATGCCTGCGGCCCAGTCATCCAAGATAAACCAGCTGTTGAAGCAGGAATATCAGCAGCGTTTTCTTTCCCGCTATTGGGAATATCTTGAAACCAGCCTGCCGGTCAAGATCAATCAGGCGGCGGTAAAGGCGGCGAATGACCAATTGGCTTCCCGGGGACAATAGATGCCTGATTCTCCCGACTTCAAGACATTCGAACGCCGGTATGATCAGGATATCCCTCAGGTAATCTGGACAACATTGGTGGCTGATCTGGAGACGCCTATTTCAGCTTTTATCAAGCTCAAGGCCAATAAAAACAGCTATAGCTGTCTGCTGGAATCGGTCGAGGGCGGGGCCATTCGCGGCCGCTATACCTTTATCGGACTGAAGCCGGATATTATCTGGCGCTGCCGGGGCGACAAGCCGGAAATCAATCGACAGGCCCTGAAAGGCGATAAAAGTGCGTTTCAGCCGGAACAGAAAGGGGCACTGGAGAGCCTCCGGGAGCTGCTGAAAGAATCACTTATAGATCTGCCGGAAGGCATGCCGCCGTCTGCCGCCGGGCTGATTGGCTATATGGGCTATGATACTGTTCGGCTGATGGAACGGCTCAAGCCCGCCAAAGAGGGCCGGCTTGGCACCCCTGACGGTATGTTCATGCGCCCGACAATCGTGGTGGTCTTTGATTCGGTGACCGACCAGTTATCCATTGTCACCCCGGTCAGACCAACGACCGGAACTCCGGCAAAACTGGCCTATAAACAGGCACAGGAAAGGCTGGAGGAAATTGAGCATGCCCTCGCCCTGCCCCTTGGCGGATCCCAGAAAATATCCGATACCCAGCTGGATATAGCCACCCCGGTTTCCAATACGCCAAGAGAAAAATATATTGAAATGGTGAAAAAGGCCAAAGCCTATATCAAGGCCGGGGATATTTTTCAGGTGGTCCTGTCCCAGCGTTTCACCACCGCTTTTCCATTGCCGCCGTTTTCACTCTACCGGGCATTACGCCGGACCAACCCGTCACCATTTCTGTATTATCTGAAATTTGATGATTTTTCTGTTATCGGCTCCAGCCCTGAAATTCTGGTACGCCTGCGCGACGACAAGATTACCATCCGGCCGATTGCCGGCACCCGCCGCCGCGGTAAAACACCGGCAGAGGATCAGGCCTTGGCACAAGAGCTGTTAAATGACCCCAAGGAACTTGCCGAACATTTGATGCTGCTTGACCTTGGCCGCAATGACGTCGGACAGGTTGCCAAGACCGGATCGATTACCCTGACCCAGAAGATGACAATCGAATTTTATTCCCATGTCATGCATATCGTCTCGGAAGTACAGGGCAGAGTCAGCCCGATATATGATGCTCTGCAAGTGTTTGCCGCGGGCTTTCCCGCCGGAACCGTAAGCGGTGCGCCAAAAGTCCGCGCCATGGAAATCATTGATGAGCTCGAACCGGATAAACGCGGCATTTACGCCGGGGCGGTGGGCTATTTTTCCGTTGATGGCAGCATGGATACCTGTATTGTCCTCAGGACCGCCATCGTCAAGGACGGAATGATGCATGTTCAGGCCGGTGCCGGTATCGTCGCCGACAGCAACCCGGATCTGGAACATGCCGAATGTCAGGCCAAAGCCCGGGCGCTGTTCCGCGCCGCCAAAGAAGCGATCAACTTTGCCGGTGATGCCGAAACTTCATGAATTCCGGCTAATAAGATCAGAAATTCAGGCAAATAGAATCAGCCAACAGGACTAGAGCGAAATCAGGTCAGCGGGTGGCGGAAAGCGCCGCTCCGCCTCTGGTTGCCGATCCGGCACCGCCCGGCTCACGCTGCCCTGCCCTGCGTTTGGCCAGCAATATCCGGTCATATTTTCTTTGCACCAGATAGGATAACGGCACCACAATAATCCCCTTTTGCTTCAGGGTCGGCAGCCATAGCGATAACGCCCGGACGGTTTCGCCGTAAGGATGGCCAATAGCGATGGCATGGCCGCGCCGCCGCGCCATATGCTCAAGCTTCGCCAACTGCTTCAGGATATAAGTGACATTCTGTTTGTTATCCAGAAAGATATTCCGGGTCATATTGGGAATATTTTTTCCGGTCGCCATTTTTGCCAGCAGCGAGTTCGGCGTTGTCAGCGAATCCAGTACCAGCAACCCCCTTTTATGAACCTCGTTCAATACAATATTCAGCCCCTGGCGGTCCTCGGTAAAGGCACTGCCCATATGATTATTCACCCCGACATAGCCGGTAAAGCGCGACAGGTCAAAATCGAGGTCCTGCAAAATTTTCCGGTTCGACATATTGGTCAACATGGCATGAGGGCCGGGATCAACATCGCCCTTGGGTTCCATCGGCAGATGGACCAGCAATTCATGGCCGTGGCTGCGGGCCAATTTGGTTAAATTCCGCAAGTCCGGCGCATAGGGCAGGAATGACAGAGTCAGCGGGGCGGCAATATTAATCATCGCCAGCGTCTTGTCCCTGACCACCCCCAAATCATCAATGATAATCGCAATCTGCGGCTTGTTATCACTGTTTGCGGCCACCCGAACAGCATTAACCTGCCACGCCTTCCCGGTTATCCGGGCAGGGATATAGCCGGTCCCGGCGGGCTTTTCCCCGGCCATGATGGTAACAGTGCTAACCTTGTGATGCTCTTCAAAGGCAAGGCTGTCGGTTCTGGTTTTGCTATAGCTGTGATAAAACTGCCAGATAGCGACAAATGCCACCCCGAGCAGCAACAGATAAACCAGAGATATGATTTCTTTGCGGTAACGCCACAGAAAAGTGCCTCTTGCCCGTTTCATTTCCAGTTTAACGCCCTTCACTCAAAATATCGATATTGTTATCTCAGGACTTATAGTGTATCCAAAAAACACGTACAATATTATTAATTTTTGCAAAAGATTATAACAACCAGTATGACCGACCTTTTTGACTCAGCCCCGACCACCACCGACTATTCCGCCAAAGATATTGAAGTACTCGAAGGGCTGGAACCGGTGCGGCTGCGGCCCGGCATGTATGTCGGCGGCACCGATCACCACGCCCTCCATCACCTGTTATCGGAGGTTCTGGACAATTCGATGGATGAGGCCGTTGCCGGTCATGCCAGCCGGATTGAAATCCAGATGCATGGTGATGGCTCGGTCTGTATTTCGGATAATGGCCGGGGGATCCCGGTTGATTGCCACCCGAAATTCAAGGATAAATCCGCACTGGAGGTTATTTTTACCACTCTCCATTCCGGCGGTAAATTCAACAGCAAGGTTTATGAGACTTCCGGCGGCCTGCATGGCGTCGGCATCTCGGTGGTTAACGCCCTGTCCGAATGGCTTACGGTTGAGGTTGCACGCGATAAAAAAATCTGGCGCCAAAGCTTTTCCCGCGGCAAACCGACCTCGAAACTGGAAAATATCGGCGTTACCAGCAACCGGCGCGGCACCAAAGTCACCTTTTTCCCCGACCATGAGATTTTTGGCAAAACCGCCCGCTTTGATCCGGCAAGATTATATCAGCTCGCCAAATCAAAAGCTTATTTGTTTCGCGGAGTCGAAATCCGCTGGCTGTGTGCGTCTGAACTGATCACAGACAAGGATAATATCGAGGAAAAAGCGGTTTTCCATTTTCCCGGCGGTCTCAATGACTATCTGACCAGCAGTCTGGAGAAAAGAAGCCGGGTGACAACAGAAAATTTTCACGGCATCTCGCCGCTGGCCGATGATCTGGGCCGGGTCGAATGGGCGGTGAGCTGGCCGGAATATGGCGACGGCAGCATCCGGTCATATTGTAACACCGTGCCGACCCCGATCGGCGGCACCCATGAGAGCGGCTTCCGCGCGGCCTTGCTCAAAGGCATCAAGGGCTATGGCGAGCTGACCGGCAATAAAAAGGCGGCGACCGTCACCGGCGAAGATATTTTTGTCAATAGTTGCAGCCTGATTTCGGTATTCATCAAAAACCCGCAGTTTCAGGGCCAGACCAAGGACAAGCTGACCAATCCGGAAGCGAGTAAACTGGTCGAAAATGCGGTGCGCGATCATTTTGATCACTGGTTGAGCGGCTCACCTGCGGTTGCCAATGACCTGCTGGCGTGGGCGCTGGAACGGGCCGAGGAACGCCTGCGCCGCCGTCAGGAAAAGGACGTTCGGCGCAAAACCGCGACCAACAAACGTAAGCTGCGCCTGCCGGGCAAGCTGTCGGATTGTTCGCTGGACGCGGCGCTCGGCACTGAAATCTATATTGTCGAAGGCGACAGCGCCGGTGGTTCGGCAAAACAGGCCCGCGACCGCAAGACTCAGGCGATTCTGCCGATTCGCGGTAAAATCCTCAATGTCGCCAGTGCCAGCCGCGACAAAATCCGCGCCAATCAGGAAATTGCCGATATTTTGCTCGCCCTCGGCTGTGGCAGCGGCGACAGCTATGACGAAACCGCCCTGAGATACGAAAAAATCATCATCATGACCGACGCCGATGTTGACGGCGCCCATATCGCCACCCTGCTGATGACGCTGTTTTATCAGGAAATGCCGGAATTAATCAAAAATAACCACCTCTATCTGGCACAGCCGCCGCTCTACCGCATTGCTCAGGGCGGCACGGTTTTATATGCCCGCGACGATGCTCACAA
>JAADGA010000110.1 GCA_013152615.1 Alphaproteobacteria bacterium | reverse complement strand
TGACATCCTGCACCTGTTCGGGGGCGTAACGACCCTCGAACCGGGCGACCATATCATCCAGACAGACCAGATTCTTTTCCTTGAACAGGTCCAGAATATCACCGGAAATATCATCGAGATCAAACAGCGACGTCGTCGGGACATGAAATAATATTCGTTGGTCCCCAACCGTAACATCATGGGCGTTGTGCGAAATATACTGCAATTCAGCGGGCATTCAATTTCCTTTTCTATTGCTGGGGGCGCAGAGCAAATTCCACCGCCGAACCGCCACGATCCACCACCACAAACCAATGAGCTTTGTCGACACCATATCTCCTGCCGCCGCCCGGACGTGCAATCGTCATTTCAGGGATCCCTGTCACAAAATCAAGCTGATCATACGCGATTATAGCCGCCGTTGCTTGTCCGACAGCGACCTTATACCGGCCCGTACTCAGAGCAATGTCAGCGCGGCATGCTGATACTATAGTATCATGGCGGGCGATACTCCAGATTTGTTTCAGGATGGATTTCCTGTAATAACATCAAGTTAAACAGCATTTTATCGACTTTTCCGTAATCCGGCCTGATGCCAAGGTCTAATTTCCTGTGATCGCCAATCATGAAATAATCTGCTACGATATGGTGATCACGGCAATAATATTCACCGGAGCAAAAGAGGAGCAAGAGCAATGGCGACAACAGGATATCCGGGTAATTTAAATGCGAAAACGCGGGAATTTATCTCATCTCCGCGTAAAATTCTTCTGAACGGCCACTGGGTCGATGCCGCCAGCGGCAAAACTTTTGATACCCTTGACCCGGCGACCGGCAAGGTCATTATATCGGTTGCCGAGGGCGACCGGGAGGATATTGACCGCGCGGTCAAGGCGGCACGGGCCGCCTTTGAAGACAGTCCGTGGTCACGGATGCAGCCCGGGCAGCGGGAGAAAGTCATGCATCGTCTGGCTGATCTGATGGAAGAGAATGCCGATGTTCTGGCCGAACTCGAATCGATTGATAACGGCAAGAATGTCGCCATCGCCCGCGCCGTTGATATTCAGCTCGCCATTGATACCATCCGTTATATGGCCGGCTGGCCGACAAAAATCATGGGCAGTATCCTGCCGCTGTCAGTGCCGTATGCACCCGATGCCAAATTTTTCGGCTATACCCTGAAGGAACCGGTCGGCGTGGTCGGACAGATTATTCCGTGGAATTTTCCGGCGCTGATGGCGGCGTGGAAGCTCGGGCCCGCGCTCGCCACCGGCTGCACCGTAATCCTGAAACCGGCGGAAGAAACGCCGCTGAGTGCGCTCTATCTGGGTGAGCTTATTTGTCAGGCCGGGATTCCGGACGGAGTGGTTAATATCGTTCCGGGCTATGGCCATACCGCCGGGGCGGCGTTAAGCGCCCATCCGGATGTCGATAAAATCGCGTTCACCGGCTCCGGCGAAGTCGGCAAAATCATTGTCAAGGCGGCGGCCGACACCATGAAAAAAGTCTCCATGGAGCTTGGCGGCAAATCTCCGGCAATCATTCTGCCGGATGCCGACCTTGATATTGCCATTCCCGGTGCCGCCAGCGCCATCTTCTTTAATCAGGGCCAGACCTGCTGTGCCGGCTCGCGCCTGTTTGTCCCTGACAGCCTCTATGACCAGGTGGTTGACGGCTTGGCTGCGGCAACCGCCACCATGAAAATCGGCGTCGGCCTCAACCCGGAAAATATGATCAATCCGCTGGTCTCACAGATACAGTTTGACCGGGTGATGGGCTATATTGACAGTGGCCGCCGTGAGGGTGCCGAGGTCGTCGCCGGTGGTGGCAGAAGCGGCAATGAAGGTTATTTCGTTGAGCCGACCCTGCTGTGCAATACCAATCGCGAGATGAAGGTGGTCCGCGAAGAAATTTTCGGTCCGGTGCTATGTGTTCAGCGCTATAGCGATGTCAGTGACATTGCCAGCTTCGCCAATGATACCGTCTATGGCCTCGGCGCCAGTATCTGGACCCGGGACGTCGGCAATATCATCAATATTATTCCCAAAATCAAGGCCGGAACGGTGTGGGTAAACTGCCATAATATTCTCGATGTGGTGATGCCGTTTGGCGGCTATAAACAATCGGGATTTGGCCGGGAACTGGGTAAGGAATCGCTTGATCTGTATCTGGAAACGAAATCCGTCTGCATCATGGCCTGAGGACTGACCCTGTCCTCACCGGGTTTTTGCTTTGCGGCGCGGGGCTGCTGCCCTAAACTGAGATCAGGAGGGCATTTGTGACCATTATCAAGCGGGCCGTATCAATATCACCGGACGAGCAGCAGGCCGTCCGGGAGCTTTATCGCGGGCTGTGCAGCAGCGATAAATCCCCGGCATTATGCCTGTTTTTCTGCTCTCCCAACTATAATCTGCCCCGGCTGGAACGGGAACTGCGGCGGCAGTTTGGCCCGATCCCGCTCATTGGCTGCACCACTGTCGGGGAAATTACCCCGCTTGGCTACCGGGAAGACAGCATCACCGCCGTCGCCCTGCCGAAAGCTCACTTCAGCATTATCACCCGCACAATAAGTACCATAAGCCGTTTCAGAATTCAGGACGGTATTGATCTGGGCCAACAACTGATTACCGAACTGAAGGAAAATATCCCGGGTGCCAACGGCCATAACAGCTTTGCCTTCATGCTGATTGACGGTCTAAGCAATGCCGAGGAACGGGTTACCGCCGCCATTGGCAGTCAATTGGGCGATATTTCGCTCGTTGGTGGCTCCACCTCGGATAACTGGGACCAGAAAAAAACCAGCCTGTTTGATGACGACGGCTTTGGACAGGACAAGGCGATTATTATCCTGATCCATACCAGTCTGCCATTCCGGGTTCATTACACCCATCATTATGTCGCCGGTGATGCCCGCGCGGTGATTACCGAAGCCGACCCGGTTAGCCGCATTGTCAGTGAGATCAACGGCCTGCCAGCGACCGCCGAATATGCCCGGCTGTGCGGGATAAACCAGCGGGATCTGAATATTTCCGTATGCAGCAACCATCCGATCCTGATGAAAATCGGTGGAAAATATTATTCGCGCGGCGTGGCCGAAGTAAATCAGGAAAATCAGACCATCCGGTTTGCCTGTGCCATTGGCAAGGGGGTTGTCGGGGCCATTGCCCGGCCCGCCGACCTGATCACCAGTACCGCCCGGCTGTTTGACACTGTCCACGCGGAAATCGGCCCGCCGGTACTGGTTCTGGGCTGTGACTGTGCCGCCCGCAAGATGATCTGCGAAGAGCGGGGGCTGATCGCCGACATCTCCCGGCTTTATATGGCAAATAACGTCATCGGCCTGGCCACCTTTGGTGAGCAATATAACACTATCCACATGAATAATTCTTTCTGCTGCGTCGCCATTGGCCGGGAGCATTCCGGGGAATATCCATGACCGACCACCGGCTGAGCGCTGATGACATAAAGCGGCTGATCATGGAAAATGCCCGGCTGAATAAAACTGTTCAGGTGTTGATGGACCGGATGGAACAGAAAATGGACCAGCAACAGGACAGCTTCACCATTTTTCAGACCGCGATCAAACTGGAAGAAACCGTCAATCAGCGCACCAATGAACTGAGCGATCTGAACCGGCGACTGATGACCGAACTGGCGGTGCGCACAGAAATTGAGCACAAGCTGCAAATCGCCAAAAAACAGGCTGAGGCAGCCAATATCAGCAAAACAAAATTTCTCGCCGCCGCCAGCCATGACCTGCGCCAGCCGCTCAATGCCGCCCGCCTGTTTACCGGCTCCCTGTCCACCAAAAACATCGGTGCGGAAAATAGCCGTTATGTCGAGCGCATTGAAAATTCGCTGGCGGCTCTGGATGATCTGCTCGGGGTATTGCTTAATATTTCACAGCTCGATTCCGGCGGCATCATCCCGGCATTCTGTCATTTTAAACTTCAGGATCTGCTCGACCGGGTGGTGCCGGATTATATCCAGACCGGACGTGAGAAGGGCTTGAGAATACGGCTGGTGCCGACCACAAATGTCGTCTATAGCGACCCGCGGCTGCTCGAAACCATATTGCGCAATTTCCTCAGTAACGCCGTCCGCTATACCCGCAAAGGCGGGGTCGTAATCGGCTGCCGGACACGGGGAGATAATATTATCCTGCAAGTGGTCGATAGCGGTATCGGCATCAGACAAAACCGCCTTGATGATATTTTCCGGGAATTTATTCAGGTCCATGAGGATTATACTGCCGGTGGCCGCGGCATTGGCCTTGGCCTGTCGATCGTGCAGCGCATTGCCGGGCTGTTGGCAGCAGATATCACGGTCAGGTCGGTCGTCGGCCGGGGGTCAGCCTTTAATATCACGCTGCGCCCGGGGGATAGGAACGACATCATCCGGCCCCAGCCCGCCGCTATTACTCTGCCAGGCGGGCTTGATGGCCGCAGCATTGTGGTGATTGATAATGATGAAGATGTGCTTGACGGCATGGCCGCGCTGCTCGGCAAATGGGGCGGCACTATCATCACCGGCACCTGTAGTGACATTTGCCTCAAACAGCTTATTGACCACGACCAGACCCCGGAACTGATCATTGCTGACTATCATCTAGACGGCGGCCATAGCGGCATTGCGGCCATCCGGGAAATTCAGGCCGAATTTACCGACCTGGTGCCGGCAATCATCATCACCAGTGACCGTGAGCCGACATTGATAAAAATGCTGGCGGCGAAAAATCTGCCAGTGATTCACAAACCGGTGGCTCCGGCAGCACTATACGCCCTGATTCAGCATCTGCTGTCTTCAGTTGAATAGGTCCGAGTACCCGGCACTTGTCCCTCAGCTTTTTCCGGCCATATCCCGGCAGACAAGCACCGCCTGCAAGCGGTTGCTGACCCCGAGTTTACGCAGGATGGCGGAGACATGGGCCTTGACCGTGATTTCACTGATGCCGAGTTCATAAGCGATAATCTTGTTGGCCTTGCCCTCGGCCAGCAGCGCCAGCACCGCAAGCTGGCGCGGGGTCAGCGCCGCCATGCCGCCGTTATCCTTTAGCGCCCGGGGCGCCCGTGACCCCCCGGTTTCCTGTGCGCCGACAGCCAGACCGCCGAAAGAACCAAGGGCCTCGGTCGGAATATAAATGCTGCCGGATATCACCAGCCGAATGGCATTTTCCATCACCTGTTGCGACGAGGATTTAGGCAGGTAGCCCATCGCCCCATAGGAAAAGCTTTCCCGGACAATCATAACATCATCGGTTGACGAGACAATCACCACCGGCACCGACGGCTGCCGTTTCCTGACCGAGACCAGACAGGAAAAGCCCTCCGCCCCCGGCAGGTTCAAATCCAGTAAAATCAGATCAAAGTCCCGCTGATCCAGTGCCCGCAATGTTTCACTGACATTGACCGTGCATAAATATTGACAATCATCCGGGAATATCTCGCCCACCACGCCCTTCAGCGCCTCGTGAAAAAGCGGATGATCATCGGCAATCAATATGCGTTTCGCGGTCATTATGCCACTATATCCTCTCACCAGAGAGTATAGGGCAAAATTACGGCCTCAAACAATCCTTATATTGCTCCCTCAGGGTGATTTTCCTGATTTTGCCGGTGGCGGTAAGCGGCATCTCATCAACAATAAATACCGCGTCCGGCAGCCACCATTTGGCGATCTTGCCGGTAAGAAAATTGAGGATTTCCGCCTCGGTCGGCGGCGTACCGGGGGCGGGCTTTATCACCAGAATTGGCCGTTCCTCCCATTTGGGATGATAAACCCCGACCACCCCCGCCTGTAATATTTTCGGATGACCAACCGCGAGATTTTCAATGTCGATCGAGCTGATCCATTCACCGCCGGATTTGATCACATCCTTGGAGCGGTCGGTGATTTTCATATAGCCGTAGCGGT
>JAADGA010000109.1:6605-14426 GCA_013152615.1 Alphaproteobacteria bacterium | reverse complement strand
TCACCGACCAGCCGGTTTTTGCCGTCGGCTGTGGCAATGCGGTTGATGCCGACATCAATCACCGTGGCGCCGTCTTTGATCCAGTCGCCTTTGATCAGTTCGGCTTTTCCGACGGCGGCAATGACAATATCGCCGCGCCCGACCACCTGTGCCAGATTGCGGGTGCGGCTGTGGGCCATGGTCACAGTGCAATTCTCATTCAGCAGCAGTTGTGCCATTGGTTTGCCAACAATATTCGACCGGCCAATAATCACCGCTTCCAGCCCGCTCATATCACCGAGCCGGTGACGCAACATCATGATACAGCCAAGCGGGGTACACGGCACCATACCGGTGCCGCCGGTGGCGAGCAGGCCGGAATTGATCACGTGAAAACCGTCAACGTCTTTTGCCGGAGAAATGGCATCAATCACCGCCGCCTCGTTGATATGGGCGGGCAGCGGCAACTGGACCAATATGCCGTGAACCGCAGGGTTCTCGTTAAGATTTGCCACCAGACCAAGCAATTCTGCCTCACTGACTTTCGGGTCCAGCGGATATTCAAAGCTGTTCATCCCGGCTTCAAGGGTGGATTTATTCTTGTTACGGACGTAAATCCGGCTGGCCGGGTCGTCGCCGACCAGCACCACCGCCAGACCCGGGGTCAGGTCATATTTTTCCTGTAGAATTCCGACCTGCCGGGCGACACCCTGTCGCAGCTTTGCCGCAAAGGCCTTGCCATCAATCACATCTGCACTCACGGGGCTAACTCCTTTATCCATTGGTCAAGCCTCCGGGTGAGGTCTTGACTGTTCCCTGCTATCAAAAGCTGTTTATTGCGATTTGTCGCCCCCGATGCAACCGAAATATCGCGGGCGGGCAGCTTCAGGGATTTGGCCAGCATTTTGATCAGGGCTTTGTTGGCTTTGCCCGCTTCCGGGATCGTGGTGACATAAGCTTTCAGCCAGGCACTGCCGTCGGCGGTTGTCACCACTTGTCCAAAGTAATTTTTTGCCGCTTTCGGGGTCAGCCGGATTGCCAGCCTTACCCCTTGAGCATGAGCGGTCAGCGGCATTACGTCACTAGGCAAGGCTTATCAGCAGCCGAACCAGAATCCGGTTGGCAAATTCAAAGACAATATACAGCAATAGCGGCGACAGATCCAGGCCGCCAAGATTGGGCAGAAAATTACGAATCGGGGCAAGCATCGGCTCAAAAATACGCGACAGCGTCACCATCACAACATTCACCACCTGATTATAACTGTTGACAATGGAAAAAGACACCAGCAGGCCAAGAATAATATAGACCAGCAGACCAAATTCAATCACGCCGAACAGGGTGTTTACCAGCCACACCAGATCAAATGCAAAACCACCCATATTATTTCCAAATCGTTGTTAATTTCAAGCTGTGGTAATTCAAGTCATAAGATTTAGTGTGGATGGGGCTTGAGTTCAATAGCTAGTTTGGAACAGATCGCATAAAGTCGGCAGGTTTGACCCCGCAGGCCAGTATTTATGGCGTTTTCCAATGAAGTGACCCGGCAAAATTGCCCTATTGGTATGACAAAGGTAAAATGATATGGTTACGTTACCGGTTTGTTAACTGATTCTTTATATTCTTGCATCTGGTGCGCCCGGTTTTCGTAGGTGGTAATTTTGAAGATATGATATGTTTGACCTCGGCCTGAATAATACATCGCAAAATGCTTTTACCCTGACAGGGATCACGACAGATTTACTCGGGGCGTATTTCAATGCCAAAATGGTAACAAACACCGTTGTCGCCATTCAGAATACCTCGCTCAAATCAGGCCGTGGTCCGGCGGTCATCACCCCGTGGGACTCGCCCAACAACCAGTTCAGAACCACGTTGGCCGGAAAATTTAATGCGGTCCGTGGCAAGACGAATTTTATCAATCTGAATACCAAAGCGGTTACCCAGACCCAGAATAAGGATAAAAAGGCGCTGTTTGCGCTTTATCTTGCCCTGAATGATCTGAAAACTGTCGCCGATTATGCGGCGGCGTCTTCGACTCCGACGGCGTTGCTTGGCGGCTTAAACAGCCAGTTTCGCAGCGGGCTGGCTCAGGTGGAAAATTTTGTCCGCAGCGCCCCCGTTGACAAGCTCACCCTGATGTTTGGCAAAATGAAATCCACCATTCAGAGCGGCATCAGCCTCGGCAAGAATAATCCGGATATTATGGGCGCGACCCTGCCGGTTATTTCCAAAGATCAGGTCATCCCGAATCTGGTCGGTAATGAGGTTTTTACCCTGAAACTGGATAGATTGACCAGTTTTGATAATATCACCATGGATTTATCAAAGGTCAGCGGGCCGCTCACCCTGACCAATATTGTCAATTATTTAAATACCACCATCAATGCGGTTACCGTGCCCGGAACCAACGGGGTTCCGATCAGTAAATATACCAGCCGCTTTGCCGTTGTCGAGGTCAGCAAGGGAAAATTCGCCCTGAAATTCAATGCCAAGGGCGGGGAAAAAGCCACCCTGACGGCACAGACTTCGGAGCCGGCCCTTTATGTTACCGGATCCCATAGAAATGCCGGGTTTAACACCACGCCAACGGCGACCCTGACCAAAATTGACAATCTGGCCAGTACCAGCCCCATCACCGAATTCTCCAACCAGATTGCCGGTACCAGCCAGAATAATTTTGTGCCGCCAGTGAAGGCCGTCAAAGGCAAAACCACCACCGTCGTCAAACCGACAGTATTTGATACAACCGCCAATGCCACCGCCGTTGACAGTGCCGGCAATGTTTATGTGGTTGGCAGTTCCAAGGGCAGTTTCGGCTCCCAGATAAACGGCGCGGCGGTACAGGATGTGTTTCTGAGCAAATATGATGCCGCCGGTAACAAATTATTTACCCGGCTGCTGGGCGCATCGGGCACGGCAAAGGCTTTTTCTGTGGTCGTTGACAGCAAGGATAATGTGATCATTGCCGGTCAGGCAGATAAGAAACTGGTGCCGTCCGATACCCTTTCCGGGCTTGACAGCTTTGTCACCAAATTTGATAAAACCGGCAAAGAACTCTTTACCTATCAGCAGGACAGCGTTGCCCGCGATCAGGCCAACAGTCTGGCGATAGATGCCGCGGGCAATATCATTGTCACCGGCTCAATTCAGGGCAACCTGAACGCCACCACCAGCTATGGCGGCGCGTCCGATGTTTATGTGACAAAACTTGACGGCCTCAGCGGCAAACTGCTGGACTCAACCCAGATTGGCGGCGCGGGAACGGAGCTTGGCAAAGCGGTGGCGATCGCCGGGGACGGCAATATTCTCGTTGCCTCACGCGAAGCGGGCCACGCCATCATTCGCAAGCTTGATGCGACAAACCTGAAAACCACACTGGCGACCTATGATCTGGGTAATTTGGCCGGGGGAACGGTGTCGGGGATTGCGGTTGATGCCGCCGGTGGTATATATGTCGCCGGAACATCCTATAACGGCAGCCTGTCCGGCGGCACTGTAACCAAAGCCTACAGCGGCAGTGGCGACGGGTTTGTCACCAAACTCACAGATGGCGGCACCACGTTCAGCCCGGTTTACACTAATTTTGTCGGATCGGCCGGAACCGATACCATCAAGGGGCTTACGGTACAAAACGGCGCGGTTTATGTCGCCGGCAAAACCTATGGCACTTTGCCCGGGGCAATCAAATCCGGAACGACGAACGGCTATGTCGCCAAAATAGACGCCACCACCGGGGCTACAGGTTTTATCCGTCAATTCGGAGGTGTTTCCGGCTATAACGGCAGCTCCGCCATTGCCTTTTCTGCTGCCGGGTCGTCGGTTATTACCAAGCTTGGCCTGCCAACCGGGCTTTACGACAATAGCCAGACCTATAATATTGAAACCCAGACATCCGCCCGGGTCGGCGATTATTTCTATATTTCGGTTAATGGCGGGGTTGCCCATAAAATTTCCATCGGGACCGGGGAGACCTATACCTCGCTTGCCAAAAAAATTCAGCGGGTATCTTTCCGTTTTATCAAGGCGACAAAGATGACGGGGCTTAAAGGACCGGAGCTTAAAATTGAAACATTTAACGGCTCGACCGTTAATATCATTGCCGGTAACGGTGCGCGTGATGCCCTGGTCAAACTTGGGATACAGCCGACTAAAATTCTACCGCCGAAAAAACTTTATGCCATCGGGCAGGCGCCCACAGGCACCGACCCCAATAATCTTGGCGGGGTATTTGCGCTCAGTCTCAATGTCGGTTTTGCGCTTGGGTCCAAAAAAGAGGCCGCCTATATCAGCAGTCAGATCGATATTGCCCTCGGTACTATCAAGCGGGCCTTCCGCTCCCTGACCTTTGATCCGGTAAAGGCAAATCTGCTGAAACAGGCCAAATTAAACAGCCAGCCGATCCCGGCTGAACTGGCTAAACAACTGGCTAATTATCAGGACGGGGTAAGACGGTTATCCTTTATTGCCGGGACAACGGGCAGCCTTATAATTTAATATTACCGCTCTCTGGGTCACTCTTTGCTACTCTTTGGACCGCACTTTGGGCTACTCTTTAGACCGCTCTGTCGGCCGCTATCATAAATACGTCATGCAAATTTGTTAGGATCGCTCGATTCTGATAAATGGATAATTTGAGGTGTATATGATGACAAAATTTATTTTCCGATTAAGCATTCTATCGATATTATTACTTTTCCCGGGATTTTCCGCCCAGGCAAAAGGGCCGCATTTCAAGACTCAGAATGTCATTCTGGTCACCCTTGACGGCATGCGCTGGCGGGAAGTCTTTCAGGGCGTTGACAAGGATTTTTTCGGTCACAAGAAATTTTTCTCTTATAAAGAAACCTATAACCAGTTTAAAAAAACCTTCTGGCGCAAAGATGTCGACAGCAGAAGAAAGGCTTTAATGCCTTTCCTGTGGAATGTGGTTGCCAAACAGGGACAGATTTATGGCAACAGGAATCTGGGCAGCCGGGTGAACGTGACCAATAAATTTCATTTCTCCTATCCGGGTTATAATGAAATTCTGAGCGGTCATGCCGACCCGCGCGTTAACAGCAATGACAAGGTGGAAAACCCCAACTGGACATTCCTTGAATGGCTGAATCATCACAAAGCTTTTAAAGGCAAGACGGCGGCGTTTGGATCATGGGATGTCTTTCCTTATATTGTCAATCAGAAACGCAGCGGTCTTTATGTGAATGCCGGCTTTGAACCGATGACTATTTTCCCGAAGGATCGCACGGTCAAGCTGTTAAACCAGCTGCAAAAGGATCTGCCAAGTCCGTGGGATGATGTGCGGATGGATGCCTTTACCTATAATTATGCCTTTGAATATCTGAAAAAGAAACAGCCGCGGGCGCTGTTCATCTCCCTTGGGGAAACTGATGATTTTGCCCATGATGCCAAATATGACCAGTATATTTACTCCGCCCGCCGGGATGATGCCTTCATCGGCAGATTGTGGAAATGGATCCAGAGCAATCCCCATTATCGCAACAAAACCACCCTTATGATCGCGACCGACCATGGTCGTGGCCATGAAACCCTTAAACAGTGGGAATCTCACGGTCACTTTAAATATACCGACAAGAATGGTGTCGTGAGAATGCTGGACCTGAAAGGCGATGGTGATATCTGGATCGGCGTGATCGGACCGGATACCCCGGCATTGGGAGAGATGAAAAATACCGCTGATATCAAACAGTCCCAGATCGCGGCGACGCTGGTTAAATTTCTGGGCCTGAAATATAAATCTGCCGATAAATCATTTACTGTCGGCAAGCCAATTGAAACAATGTTCAGGAAATAAACCTTCCTGACATGGTAAATACCTGCCCCGGGACCTCAGGGCAGGTATTTTTCCGGGCATATCTGCCTGATTACGGGTGAGCTGGCCTGCCGCAGCATTCGGTGTCGGGGGTGTTGTCCGGAGTTATCTCTGTGGGGTTATCCGGGGTTATCTGTGGGGTTATCCGGGGTTATGCCGTCTCGCCGAATAATTCCCGGCCAATCAGCATCCGGCGGATTTCGCTGGTACCGGCCCCGATTTCGTAAAGCTTGGCATCGCGCAGCAACCGTCCGGTGGGATATTCATTGATATAGCCGTTACCACCCAGGGCCTGTATCGCCTGCAATGCCATCTGGGTTGCTTTCTCGGCGGCATAGAGAATGCAGCCGGCGGCATCCTTGCGGGTGGTTTCGCCCCGGTCACACGCCGCCGCCACCGCATAGACATAAGCCCGGCACGCGGCAAGTTCGGTGTACATATCGGCAATTTTGCCCTGCATCAGCTGAAATTCACCGATACTCTGACCAAATTGTTTGCGGTCATGAATATAGGGCAGCACCACATCAAGGCACGCCTGCATGATACCGACCGGGCCACCGGACAGCACCACCCGTTCATAATCAAGCCCGGACATCAATACCCGGACCCCGCCGTCAAGCTTACCCAGAATATTCTCTGCCGGTACCGCGCACTGCTCGAACACCAGTTCACCGGTGTTGGAGCCGCGCATGCCGAGCTTGTCGAGCTTTTGCGCGGTCGAAAATCCCGGAAAGTTTTTTTCAATGATAAAGGCAGTAATCCCCTTTGGCCCGGCGGCGATATCGGTTTTGGCATAGACCACCAGTATGTCGGCGTCGGGGCCGTTGGTGATCCACATCTTGGTGCCGTTGAGGATATATTGGTCGCCCCGCCGGTCGGCCCTGAGTTTCATGCTGACGACATCGGACCCGGCCCCGGTCTCACTCATGGCGAGGGCGCCGACATGGTGGCCCGAGATCAGTTTCGGCAGATATCGCTGCTTCTGCGCGGCACTGCCGTTGCGGCTGATCTGATTGACACATAAATTGGAATGGGCGCCGTAGCTCAGGCCGACACTGGCGGAAGCGCGCGAAATCTCCTCCATACAGATGGTATGGGCGAGGTAGCCCATTTTGGCACCGCCATATTGCTCATCCGCAGTAATGCCCAGAATGCCGAGATCACCCATCTTGCGCCAGAAACCTTCGGGAAAGCTGTTGCTGGCGTCAATTTCTGCGGCCAGCGGTGCCAGTTCCCCTGCGGCAAAGCGGGCGACGGTGTCCCGCAGCATGTCAATGTCTGCGCCCAGATTAAAATTCAATGTCGGATAGGAAATCATGGTTAAGCTTCTTTCTGGTTGTTATGACGGGCCACGGCCACTTTGGATGCGGGCGTGGTGCCGAGGAAATCTGCAATATACCAGGCGGCGTCAATGAGCCGGTCAAGGTCGACCCCGGTATCAATTCCCATGCCGTGGAGCATGTAAAGCACGTCTTCGGTGGCGACATTGCCGGTGGCCCCCCGGGCATAGGGGCACCCGCCAAGCCCGGCAACCGAGCTGTCAATTGTTGCAATGCCTCTTTCCAGCCCGCTCAGGATATTGGCCAGCGCCTGACCATAGGTATCATGGCAATGGAGCGCGAGCCGCCCCGGCGCAACCCTGTCCAGCACCGCATCGAGCAAGACGTGAATATCTTTCGGGGTTGCGGCCCCGGTGGTATCGCCGAGCGAAATCTCATAGCAGCCGCTATCAATCATTTCTGCTGCCAGATCCGCGACAATATCCGGCGATATCCGGCCCTCATAAGGACAGGTAACAACACAGGAGATATAGCCGCGAACGGTAATATTCTGCTCAGCCGCCCGCCGCATGACTGGTTGAAACCGGGTGAGGCTTTCTGCGATGGAACAGTTGATATTCTTGTGGCTGAAGCTTTCAGATGCGGCGCAGAATATTGCGACCCCGGTTGCCCCCGCTGTTAGCGCCGCCTCAAAACCGGTCATATTCGGGGTCAGCACCGGATAATTCA